>RFQN01000017.1 GCA_009924965.1 Verrucomicrobiota bacterium | reverse complement strand
GAAGGCCCGCGAGCCCCTGCTGGCCAGCCCGCTGTTCGGCAAGGACCTCCCGAAGATCCTCCCGATCGTGAACCCCAACGGTTCCGACTCCGCCAAGTTCGACAACGTCCTCGAGCTGGTCGTCATGGGCGGCCGCTCTCTCCCCGAGGCCATGATGATGATGATTCCGGAGCCGTGGAACGGCCACGAATCCATGAGCGCCGAAAAGAAGGCGTTCTACGAATACAACTCCTGCCTCATGGAGCCTTGGGACGGCCCCGCCTCCGTCGTCTTCACCGACGGCACGATGATCGGCGCGACCCTCGACCGCAACGGCCTCCGCCCTTCCCGCTACTACGTGACCAAGGATGACTTCGTCATCATGGGCTCCGAAGCCGGCGTGCTCCCGATCGACCCCGCCAACGTGGCCAGCAAGGGCCGCCTCCAGCCGGGTCGCATGTTCATCGTGAACATGGAAGAAGGCCGCATCGTCCCCGACGAAGAGATCAAGCAGCAGATCGCTTCCCAGAAGCCTTACCGCGACTGGCTCAACAAGAACCTCATCAAGCTCGCCGACATCGCCGACGCCCCCGAGGTCCCCGCGCCCGACCACGACAGCACCGTCCAGCGCCAGCTCGCCTTCGGCTACACCTTCGAAGACCAGCGCAAGCTCCTCCTCCCGATGGCCAAGGATGGCGTCGAAGCGATGGGCTCGATGGGCACGGACATCCCGCTCGCCGTCCTCTCCAACAAGTCGAAGCTCCTCTACGACTACTTCAAGCAGCTCTTCGCGCAGGTGACCAACCCGCCGATCGACTGTATCCGCGAAGAGATCGTCACCTCTTCCGTCACCACGATCGGCCCGGAGCGCAACCTCCTCGACCCGACCCCTTCGAGCGCGCACCTCATCGAGCTGCCGTCGCCGATCCTCACCAACGAAGAACTCGCCAAGCTGCGCCACGTCGCCCAAGGCCAGTTCCGCTCGGTGACCATCCCCACCCTCTTCGACGCCAAGCTGGGCGCCAAGGGCCTCGAAGCCGCGATGGACGAAGTCTGCCGCCAGGCCGGCCTGCACATCGACGCGGGCATCAACCTCATCATCCTGAGCGACCGCGGCGTCGACCGTAACAACGCCGCCATCCCGCCCCTGCTCGCCGTCTCCGGCCTGCACCACTACCTGATCCGCGAAGGCAAGCGCACCAAGGTCGGCCTCATCCTTGAGTCCGGCGAACCGCGCGAAGTGCACCACTTCTGCACCCTCATCGGCTACGGTTGCGCCGGCATCAACCCGTACCTCGCCTTCGAGACCCTCGACGACATGATCCGTCAGGGCCTGCTCGTCGGCGTCGACCATTACACGGCCTGCAAGAACTACGTGAAGGCCGCGACCAAGGGCATCGTCAAGGTGGCCTCCAAGATCGGCATCTCGACCATCCAGAGCTACCTCGGCGCCCAGATCTTCGAGTGCGTCGGCCTCCAGCAGAAGGTCGTCGACAAGTACTTCACCGGCACGGCGACCCGCATCGAAGGCGCCGACCTCCTCGCCATCGCCGAGGAAGCCCTCGAGCGTCACCGCCGCGCGTTCACCGAACGCGTCGAGACGGCCGCGACCCTGGAAGTCGGCGGCGACTACCAGTGGCGCAACGAAGGCGAAGCCCACCTCTTCAGCCCGCAGGTCATCCACTCGCTGCAGAAGGCCGTCCGCACCGGCAACTACGACACCTTCAAGGTCTACTCGGGCCTGGTGAACGACCAGATGAAGCAGATGTTCACCCTGCGTAGCCTGCTCCAGTTCAAGCCGCGCACCCCGGTGCCCATCGAGGAAGTCGAATCCGTCGAAGCCATCGTCAAGCGCTTCAAGACCGGCGCGATGAGCTACGGCTCCATCTCCAAGGAAGCCCACGAAAGCCTCGCCATCGCGATGAACCGCCTCGGCGGCAAGTCCAACACCGGCGAAGGCGGCGAAGACCCGGAACGCTTCACCTGGACCAACGAAAAGGGCGACTCCAAGAACTCCGCCATCAAGCAGGTCGCTTCCGGCCGCTTCGGCGTCACCAGCCGCTACCTGACGAACGCCAAGGAAATCCAGATCAAGATGGCCCAGGGCGCGAAGCCCGGCGAAGGCGGCCAGCTCCCCGGCGGCAAGGTCTACCCTTGGATCGCCAAGGTGCGCCACTCCACCACGGGCGTGGGCCTCATCTCCCCTCCCCCGCACCACGACATCTACTCGATCGAGGACCTCTCGGAACTCATCCATGACCTGAAGAACGCCAACCGCGCCGCGCGCGTCAGCGTGAAGCTCGTCTCGGAAGTCGGCGTCGGCACGATCGCCGCGGGCGTCGCCAAGGCCCACGCGGACGTCGTCCTCGTCTCCGGCTTCGACGGCGGCACGGGCGCTTCGCCCCAGACCTCCATCAAGCACGCCGGCCTGCCCTGGGAACTCGGCCTCGCCGAGACGCACCAGACGCTCGTCCTCAACAAGCTCCGCTCCCGCATCGTCGTCGAGACCGACGGCCAGCTGAAGACGGGCCGCGACGTCGTCGTCGCCGCCCTCCTCGGCGCCGAAGAGTTCGGCTTCGCCACCGCCCCGCTCGTGACGCTCGGTTGCATCATGATGCGCGTCTGCCACCTGAACACCTGCCCGGTCGGCGTCGCCACCCAGGACCCTGAGCTCCGCAAGAACTTCCAGGGCGACCCCAACGATGCCGTCAACTTCATGCGCTTCATCGCGCAGGAAGTCCGCGAGATCATGGCCAGCCTCGGCTTCCGCAAGCTGACCGACATGGTCGGCCGCACGGACATCCTCGAGCCGCGTCACGCCGTCGACCACTGGAAGGCCAAGGGCATCGACCTCTCCAAGCTGCTCTACTCCCCGGCCGTCGGCCCGGAAGTCGGCCGCTTCTGCACCGAGACCCAGGACCATGGCCTGGAGAAGGGCCTCGACCTCTCCATCCTCCTGGAGAAGTGCAAGCCTGCCATCGAACAAGGCGCCAAGGTCAGCCTCGAGCTGCCCATCAAGAACACCCACCGCGTGGTCGGCACGATCCTCGGCAACGAGATCACCAAGAAGCACCCGCTCGGCCTGCCGGAGAACACCGTCCAACTGAAGTTCAAGGGCAGCGCTGGCCAGTCCCTCGGTGCGTTCGTCCCCGCTGGCGTGACCATCACGCTCGAAGGCGACGCCAACGACTACGTCGGCAAGGGCCTCTCGGGCGGCCGCATCATCGTCTACCCGGACGCCAAGGCCACCTTCAAGGCCGAGGAGAACATCATCCTCGGCAACGTCGCCCTCTACGGCGCGACCTCCGGCGAAGCGTTCTTCCGCGGCATGGCCGGCGAGCGTTTCTGCGTCCGCAACTCGGGCGTGACCACCGTCGTCGAAGGCGTGGGTGACCACGGCTGCGAATACATGACGGGCGGCAAGGTCGTCGTCCTCGGCGCCACGGGCCGCAACTTCGCCGCCGGCATGTCCGGGGGCGTGGCCTACATCCTCGACGAGAAGGGCGACTTCGCCACCCGCTGCAACAAGCAGATGGTCGGCCTCGAAAAGCCTGACGCCAAGGACGCCGCCGAACTCCGTGCGCTCATCCAGCGCCACGCCGAGCTCACCGGCAGCGACAAGGCCAAGTCCGTCCTCAACAACTGGGACGCCACCCTGCCGAAGTTCGTCAAGGTGATGCCGAAGGACTACAAGCGCGTCCTCCAGGCTATCGCCACGGCCCAAGCCAAGGGCCTCAGCGGCGACGCTGCCCTGCAGGAAGCCTTCGAAATCAACGCCCGCGACGAAGCCCGCGTCGGCGGCGGCTAAGCCACCCTGGTTACACAACCGCACACCTCACTTCACCGATCATGGGAAAACCTACCGGATTCATCGAATTCCAACGCGAACTGCCGACCGACCGTGATGCGCTCACCCGCATCGGCGACTGGAAGGAGATCCACCATCACCACTCCGACGAGAAGCTCCGCACCCAGGGCGCCCGCTGCATGGACTGCGGCGTGCCGTTCTGCCACACCGGCAAGCTGATCAGCGGCATGGCCAGCGGCTGCCCGATCAACAACCTCATCCCGGAATGGAACGACCTCGTCTACCGCGGGCTCTGGCGCGAAGCGCTGGAACGCCTCCATAAGACGAACAACTTCCCTGAGTTCACCGGCCGCGTCTGCCCCGCCCCGTGCGAAGGCTCCTGCGTGCTCGGCATGAACCGCCCTGCG
The DNA here is from genome assembly GCA_009924965.1 of Verrucomicrobiota bacterium. Lineage (GTDB taxonomy): Bacteria > Verrucomicrobiota > Verrucomicrobiia > Opitutales > UBA953 > UBA953. Next base: position 9,940 of record RFQN01000017.1, on the reverse strand, counting down.
GTGACGATCAAGAACATCGAAGTCTCCATCGTCGACAAGGGTTGGGACAGCGGCTGGGTCCTCCCCCGCCCGCCCGAGAAGCGCACCGGCAAGAAGGTCGCCGTCATCGGCTCCGGCCCCGCCGGCCTCAGCGCCGCCGCGCAGCTCAACTACGCCGGCCATAACGTCACCGTCTTCGAACGCTCCGACCGCCCCGGCGGCCTGCTCATGTACGGCATCCCGAACATGAAGTTGGACAAGAAGGAAGTCGTCCTCCGCCGCATCAAGCTCCTCGAAGACGAGGGCGTGCAGTTCAAGTGCGGCGTCAAGGTCGGCGAAGACATCAAGGTCGAGCAGCTCCGCAAGGACTTCGACGCCGTGGTGCTCTGCGTCGGCGCGACCAAGGGCCGCGACCTCACCACCCCGGGCCGCGAGGCCAAGGGCATCCACCTCGCGATGGAGTTCCTCCACGCCAACACCAAGAACCTCCTCGACGGCAAGAACCCCGACGCGTCCATCTCCGCCAAGGGGAAGGATGTCGTGATCATCGGCGGCGGCGACACCGGTACCGACTGCGTGGGCACTTCGCTCCGTCACGGCTGCAAGTCCGTCATCCAGCTCGAGATCATGCCCAAGGCCCCCGCCACCCGCGGCAAGGACAACCCCTGGCCGGAATGGCCGAAGACCCACAAGGTCGACTACGGTCAGGAAGAAGCGGCGGCCAAGTTCGGCTCCGATCCTCGCGTCTACCTCACCACCGCGACCAAGTTCGTCGCCGACGAACAGGGCAACCTCAAGGAAGTCCACACCGTCGAGGTCAAATGGGAGAGGAACGACAAGGGTCAGTTCATCCCCGTCAACGTCCCCGGCACCGAGAAGGTCCGCCCGGCTCAGCTGGTGCTCCTCGCCATGGGCTTCGTCGGTCCGGAGCAGCCGCTCCTCGAAGCCTTTGGCCTCGAGCGCGACGCGCGCACCAACATCAAGGCCGACCACGAGAAGTACGTGACCAACGTCCCCGGCGTCTTCGCCGCCGGCGACTGCCGTCGCGGCCAGTCCCTCGTCGTCTGGGCCTTCAACGAAGGCCGCGGCGTGGCTCGCGAGTGCGACAAGTTCCTGATGGGGAAGAGCGAGCTGCCTTAACCGGCGCGGCGCTTCCTTGCGGCACGAAACCCGGCTCATCCGAGCCGGGTTTTTTGTTTCTCCGTAGATTTCGAGAACACCCTCTTCATCGACACCTCCTACGCCCAGGCCCTCCGCGAACTCATGGTCGCCGCGCGTAAACGAGCCATCCAGGTCCACGTCCGTGGCCTTGCCGGTCGCGCCCAGCGGGACTTCAACCGGTTCGGGCTCTGAGCGGTCAGCAGGACTTGGATACAAAAGGTTGAACCCACAGGGGTTCAAGGGAAGGATGTGGCCATGCGAATCGCCCTCCTCGCCCTCCTGTCGCTCTGGCTAGCTCCGGCCGCCCAAGCCCTTTACATCACTAATGAGGTGGAAAAAGTTCCGGTGACGCGCGTCATCGAAAACCTGGAGAAGAGGCTCCGCGCCACCCCAGACGACCTCGAGCTTCACTACCAGTTAGCGCGCGTGTACGCGATGGCGGCCACCACGGGAACCACAACCTTGAAGGTCATCAATGCACCGCAAAACCGGGACAGGGACGGCGTCGTCGAGTTCAGCCCTCCGGGCAGCGACAACGGCCTGCCAGAAAACAGGGGCGCCGGCTATCCTGCGGTCATGCCGGCTAAGGACTTTGACTCCAAACAACTCGGCAAAGCCATCTGGCATTACGAGGTGGCTCAAGCCGCGATGAAACGCTCGTCCAAGCCTGACCAAGTGCATTGGCTCGTCCGCCCCACTCTCCTTGGGTATGCCTGGTGCCTCGATAAGGCCGGCCGGCGGAGTGAGGCGATCGCAGCCTACCGGGAGGCCCTAGCCGTCGCTTGGAATCAGGAATTCACCCGTCAATTCAAGGTCGAAGACTGGATGAAAGGCGCCCGCTACGAAGTCAAGGCACCGCCTGCACCCAATGCATCGGAACGCGAACACCTCGATTCAGGGATATGCTTCAGCGAGGAATGCATCGGCTACCTGCTGAACTTGCTGGATCAGCAAAAGGACCGAGAGGAGATCCAACTCCTGAAAGCTTGCCGGACACGGCTGCAGCGCACGCGGCGTGCGGTCACGCCGATCCTGATTCCGCTCGGCGACGAGCCCTTTGAAAAGCTCGTCGACCCCCAAGCCCAAGTCGCCTTCGACCTCGATGGTTCCGGCATGCGCCGACACTGGGGCTGGACCACGCCCAAGGCCGCCTGGCTGGTCTTCGACGGAAAGCAGACCGGAGAAATCACCTCGGGCCTACAACTATTTGGCAACGTGACCTTCTGGATCTTTTGGCGCGACGGGTATCAGGCGCTGGGCTCCCTCGACGCCAACGGCGATGGCGTCCTCGAAGGCGCGGAACTCAGCGGCCTCGCCCTCTGGGTCGACGCCAATGGCAATGGCGTGAGCGAACCAGGGGAAGTAAAGCCCCTCGCAGACTACGGCATCGTCCGTCTCTCCTGCCAAGGCACGGATAAGGCCGTCGGCCTTCGATGGAGTCCGCAGGGTGTCCGCTTCCAGGACGGCCGTACCCGGCCCAGCTACGATTGGGATGCGCCCATGAACGCTCCCGCCGCCAGCCAATAAGTCAGGCGAGTGGATGCCCAGGGCATCGCAAGATTCCATCGAGCTGCTCGCCCTTCTTCGCCGGTCGCTCATCCTTGCCTTTCCCGGCCGCGTCTCTAGCCCTAGGCACAGCCTTCTCTTTTCCGTTCCCATGACTTCCCCTGCTTCGTTCAAGGACATCGCGCTCGCCACCGCCCATGAAGCCGGCAAGTTGCTGGCCCGCGGCGCCCAGATGAAGGTCAACGCCTCGACCGACGATGACGTGAAGATGCAGGCGGACGTCGACTCCGAGACGCTCGTCCGCGAACGGCTCAAGTCCACCGGCCTGCCGATCATCGGGGAAGAACTCGGCGGCGATGCGACGCTGTTCGACCGCGACGAACTCTACTGGGTGGTCGACCCGCTGGACGGCACCTACAACTACCTGCGTGGCCAACCCTGCACCTGCGTGTCGCTCGGCCTGATGCGCGGCCAGGAGCCTGTGCTCGGCGTCATCTACAACTTCACCGCCGACAAGACCTACCTCGGGATCGTCGGCGAGGGCACCTACATCAACGGTAAGCGCCACACGCCCGCCTGGGTCAGCGACATCAAGGACGCCTGCATCATGACCGGCTTCCCCGCGCTGGCCGATAAGTCCGCCCCGGCGATGGCGATCTTCATGGGCCAAGTGTCCCGGTATAAGAAAATTCGCATGATCGGCTCCGCGGCCTTGGCGTTGGCCTACGTCGGCGAAGGCGTGGCCGATACCTACTACGAATCCGGCACGAACCTCTGGGACGTGGCGGCCGGCCTCGCCATCATCAAGGCCGCTGGCGGACACTATCGCCTCGTCCCCTCCGGCAAGCGCCCCTTGAACTACGACCTCTGGGCTTCGGCCAAGGAGGAGTGGACCCGCTGATTCGGCTTTGCCACCGGCGGGCCTTGGGATACCCTAAGTGCATGCCCCAGTTCCTCCGTGCCCTCGTCAGCTGCCTCGTGTGGGTCGCCTGCCTCTGCGACCTAGCCGCGGCGACGTCTGCCGCCCCCAAGGTGCCTAGCCTGCCGGCCGAGACCTGCCCGGTACCGGATGAGCGCCCAGAGGTGACCTACAAGGCCAACATCGACCCGAAGGAAACCGCCGCCACCGAGGCTTGGGTGAAGGAAGCCGCCACCCTGCCCGGCTGGAAAGAGCTCCTGACTTCCCCCGACACCGAGACCCGGCATTGCGCGAACTTCCTGCTCGTGACGATGCCGGCGGTCGACCGCCACAAGGTCTCTGCGGCGACCATCGCGGAGAACATCCGCTTGGCCCTGGAGGCCCGCCATCGCTTCGCTTGGGCCCAGCAGGTGCCTTGGCCGATCTTCCTCAACGACGTCCTGCCTTACGCCTGCCTCGATGAAGCCCGCGACCCGTGGCGCGCCGACTTCCTGAAGCGCTTCGGCGAGATGGTGAAGGACGCGCCGTCGCGCGACGCCGCCGCCAAGCTCATCAACGCCAAGATCCAGGACGAAGTCGGCGTGAAGTACAGCACCCGCCGCCGCGCCGCCAACCAAAGCCCCAGCGACTCGATGCGCCAAGGCCTAGCCTCCTGTTCCGGCCTCTCGATCCTGCTCTGCGACGCCTTTCGCTCCGTCGGCATCCCTGCCCGCATCGCCGGCGTCCCCACTTGGGTCACCGTCAACGGCAACCACAACTGGGTCGAGGTCTGGCTAGGTGCCGATGGCGCCCCCCTGCCTAACTCCGAGATTACGCCGATGCTTTCGCTGCAGTGGCAGGTCGCTTGGCGCGTCACCGAGTACAACCCCGACGCCAAGGGCTGGGACCACGCGTGGTTCATGGAGCGAGCCGCCGCCGCCGATCCGGCCAAGCCGGAGACCTGGATCTACGCGACCTCCTGGGCCCGCACTGGCCTGACCTTCCCCATGGTCTGGAACCTGCGGTCCACGCAGGTCCACGGTGTGGACCGTACCGCCGCCTACCATGCGCTAGCCGGCGGGCGCAAGGTGCCCATCGCGCCTGACAAGACCCATATCGCGCTCCGCGCCTATCAAGGAGACAAGCGCGTCGCCGCCTTGGTGACCGTTACCCAAGGAACCACCTCGCAGACCGCGATGACCAAGGGCGAGGACAAGGACCTCAACGACGTGACCCGCGTGGAGGTCCCTGCCGCTGGCGGTAAAGTCACCGTGCAGTGCGGCGAGGTCAGTCGCACGGTCACACCCGAGGCTGGCAAGGAACTCACCATCGAGCTCCGCCTGCCTTAAGCGTCGACAGCGAGCCTTCGATTATCTACGCCTTGCACCCGTGATCCTCCTCCTCGCCAATCCGCTGAACCCGGTCAAAGAAGCCGTCATCAAGAGCGCCGCCGAGAACTACGCGCAGAAGATCCTCGGGCAGGAATACGGGAGCACGGGCTTCTGGATCGCCCTCGCGATGGTGCTCATCTACCTGCCGGTGCTCGGTCGCCTCGCCGCCCAGCACTTCTTCGGCAAGGACGGCTCCGCCATCGGCATCGGCCTCACCGGCATCCTCTCCGTGGCCCTCACCTTCGCCGCCATCTGCATGGCCGACACGAGCCTCTCGGGCTTCATCCCGAAGTCCATCGAGATCCTCGTCATCTCGCTTTGCACCGCGACCGTCGTACTGCTGGTCACCAGCGCCGCCGCCCAAGTGCTCAGCATGGGGTTCGGACCCTCCCTCGGCCTGCAGTTGATCTTCTGGAACATCGTCTTCCTGACCCAGCTGGCGACGCGGTTCCTGATGGATTTCTGGAAGCACGTCTAAGTGCCGCCGATGCTGAAGGCCGCCCTAGCCTGCTTGCTCGGAATCGCCGGCCTAAACGCAGCTACGCCGACCCATGCGACGCTGGCCGGGAAGGTCGTCTGCGGCTACCAAGGTTGGTTCCGGGCCGAAGGCGATGCCAGTGGCCTCGGCTGGGTGCATTATGGACCAGGCAAACGCTTCGCCCCGGGGAGCTGCAGCTTCGACGTCTGGCCCGACCTCACCGAGTTCACGCCGGAAGAACGCTATGCGTCGCCATTCAGTTTCGCCGACGGGACCAACGCACCGCTCTTCAGCAGCGTGCATCCGCTGACCGTCCGTCGACACTTTCGCTGGATGAAGGACTACGGCCTCGATGGGGCCATGCTGCAGCGCTTCGCCGTCGGGCTCGGCCCAGGCCGCGGCGCCACCGCGATGGACATGGTCCTACGCCAGTGCAACGAGTCCGCCAACGCCGAGGGCCGTTCGCTGACGGTGATGTATGACCTTTCCGGGCTGAAGCCCGAGAAGTTCAGCGTAGTTGCGGAAGACTGGCAGAGGCTCGTGGCGTCCGGGCAGACCCAACAGCCCTGCTACCAATACCACGCGGGCAAACCGTTGGTCGCCCTCTGGGGCCTCGGCTTCAGCGATCGTCCCGCCGCCGTCGCCGAGTGGGAGGCCTTGCTCCAGAAGGTCCGGTCGACGGGTGCCGCCGTGATGCTAGGCGTCCCCTCCTATTGGCGCGAAGGCAAAGCCGATGCCCTGCCCGACCCCGCGATCCGCGCCCTCATCGGGCAGGCGGACATCGTGAGCCCATGGGCCGTCGGCCGGTTCGGCCGACCTAGCGAAGTCGCCGGCTATGCCCAGAAAGTCTGGCAACCCGACGTTAAGGCCTGTGCCCAATCCGGCCAAGGCTACCTGCCGGTCATCTTCCCGGGCTTCAGCTGGCACAACCTTTCCGCCCTGCGCGGCAAGGAAGCCCGCTTGAACCAAATCCCTAGGCTGGGAGGCCAATTGCTCTGGAAACAGGCGCTAGAGGCCAAGCAGGCGGGCGCCCAGATGGTCTACGTAGCCATGTTCGATGAGCTCGACGAAGGCACGGCCATCATGAAATGCGGCGGACCCCGCCCCATTGGCGCCAGCCCCTTCGTCGACCTATCGGACGTGCCGACCGACCACTACCTCTGGCTATCGGGCCAAGTCGGCCGGTTGCTGCGCGGCGAAATCCCCGCGACGCCGGAACTGCCCAAGCGCTGAGCGCTCAACCCGTGGCCTGGAGGCCGGCAGCGATGGCGTTCAGCGAGAGCAGCATCTGCGGCAAGAGGGCTTCAGCCTCCTTGCGCTCGCCGTCCGCCAACTTCTTGCGCCAATCCTTCAACAGGGCCACCTGCTGTTCGTGCAGGAGGTCGATGGCCGCCTCGCGCAGCATGATCACCTTGCGCAGTCGCGGACGGCCTTCGGTCAGTTTGGAATCCGAGAGCTCGTTGAGGATCTTGCGGGTCAGCGAATGCTCGGCGAGGATGCGTCCGAGGAACTGGTTGCGGAGCTTCTTGTCCGTCACCATCGAGCCGTAGAGCTTCATCATGCTGCGGTTCGCGGCCATGACGCTGGTGGAGGCATTCTTCAGCATGTAGCGCAAGGGCGCCCAGGAATCGTAATGCTTCCGAAGGAGCTCAAAGCCCTTCGGGTCTTCTTCCTTCATGCGGGCCAAGGCGGACCCAACGCCATACCAGCCAGAGAGGTAGAAACGGGCCTGGCTCCAGGCGAAGACCCACGGAATCGCACGCAGGTCTTCCAAAGACGCGGCGCCGGTACGGCGCGACGGACGCGAACCGATGCGGCTGGCTTCGATGACGTCGATCGGGGTGGCCTGACGGAAGAATTCGATGAACTTCGGGGTGCGGATGAGGCCTTGGTAGGCTTCGCGCGAGAACTCGGCCAAGCGGTCCATGACCTTGCTCAAGGCGACGTCATCGGCCTCGACGGCTTCGTTCAAGAGCGTGTTCTGGGTGACGCCCGCCGACAGCAGCTCGAGGTTGTTCACCGCGGTGATGTGGTTGGCGTACTTCTGCGTGATGCTTTCGCCCTGCTCGGTGACGCGGAGCTCGCCGTTGATGCTGCCCGGAGGCAAGGCGTCGATGAAACGGTGGGTCGGACCGGCACCGCGGGAGATGGTGCCGCCACGGCCATGGAAGAAGACGATGCGTACGCCGTGCTTGGCGCCGACGGCCGTAAGGTTCAGCTGGGCGCGGTAGAGATTCCAGAGCGAAGCCAAGATACCCCCATCCTTGTTGGAGTCGGAGTAACCGATCATCACCTGCTGGGTGAGTCCGTCGGTCACGCCGGTGTCGCGGCGCATCTCGAGGGTGCGGCGGGTCATCGGGTGCGACAGGAAGGCATCCAGGATCGCGGTGCTGCGCTCCAAGTCATCGATGGTCTCGAACAGAGGGACGACCGGCAGCAAGCAATAGGCGTCTTCGGCACCGCCCGCCGTGAGGCCAGCTTCGCGGGCCAGCAAGTAGACGGAAAGGAGGTCGGAGACGGAGCGCGTCATGCTGACGATGAGCGCGCCCAAGCCAGCGGAGCCGTATTGCTTGATGTGCTCGCCGAGCGCGCGGTGGCAGGCGATGACGGCGTCGGCTTCCGGCCCGATGCTCGCCTGTTCGCGGATGAACGGACGCGTGGAACGGAGCTCGGAGTCCAGGAAACCCAAGCGACGCGACTCGTCCCAATGCGCGTAATCCGTGTCGGCCAAGCCAGCGGCTTCCATCAGCTGGCCGATGGCCTTATCGTGGAAGGCGCTATTCTGGCGGATGTCCAGCGTCGCCATATGGAAGCCGAACGTGCGCAGGAAGCGGATCAGCGGGTCGAGCTCGTAGCGGGCGATGTTGCCGGCGCCGACTTCGATGAGCGTCTCGCGCAGGAACAGCAGGTCAGCGATGACCCCATCCGGAGTCTTATGCTTGCCGGGGGCGGTCTCGCCGACGGTCTCGGGCAGACGCAGGCGGATGAGGTTGATGTACTGGCGCCAGGTCTCGCCGATGTTGCGCTTGAGGGCGGCCTCACCGGCCTCGCCCTGCACGGCGGCATGCTTCTCGACCTGCTTGACGAAGACGGCCGGCGGGAGCTGGAGGTGGTCGCCGAGCGAGAGGCGCTGCCCGAGGGTCTCGAGGCGCTCGTTGGCGATGGCCAAGGCGGTCGAGCGGAAGAGGTTCAGGGCGCGGGTCGTGACTTCAGCCGTCACCAGCGGGTGCCCGTCGCGGTCGCCACCGACCCACGTGCCGAGGGTAATCATCGGCATCGAATCCGGGTGCTCGATCTTATCGGCCGAGAAACCGGCCTCTTCCCAGGCTTGGCGCAGACGCAGGTCCATGCTGACCAAGGCGTCCGGGAAGACCTTGGATAGGAAGTAGTTGATGTTGCGCAGCTCGGACTGGACGTCGGGCTTCTGCTGGTAGAACTCCCCGGTGCGCCAGAGGCGCTCGAGCGCGACCTTGATCTCGTCGCGGATCGCACGCTGCTCGGCGACGGTCCACATGCTGTTCTCACGGCGGACAAGGAGCTTGTAGATCTCGCGATGGATCTCGAGGACGGTCGCGCGCTTGGCTTCCGTCGGGTGCGCGGTAAGCACGGGCTCGACGCGAATACGGTTGAGGCGCTTGGCGACCTGCTTGTCGCTGAGGCCGGAATCGCGCAGACGGTTCAGCGCGCGTCCCCAGGAACCGGGGTCCGAGGCGAGACCAAGCTTGGACTCACGGAGACGCTTGGACTGGGCGGAAGCGTTCTCCTCGACCATGTTGAGCAACTGGAAGGCGATCGAATACGCCTGCACGCCGCGGTAGGAAAAGATCTGCACGCCGCGCAGCTTGCGTTTGCCCATCCACGGCAAGGTGCCGGCGAGGTCCTTATGTTCGAGCTGCTCGAGCACCTCGACAAAGCACCCCATCATGAACGCGAGGTCCTGGTCGACTTTCTTAAGCCCGCGGGCGAGATCGTTGCTTATGGCCATGCGACCTTGGTCGTAGCACGGCCCCCGCTTTTGTCGCAACCGCAAACGCCCTCCGGCTTGCGTCCAAGTTCAATCACGGTTTGCTGAAAACCTGACATGGCGGACCAACGGCTCATCCTCCCCGACCACTGGCAACAGGTGGCCTTGGCCGCGCTCCGGCGGGGGGAGGACGTGATTGTCCAAGCCCCCACGGGCGCAGGGAAGACCCACGTCTTCGAGCTGCTGGTCGAGTCCGGCCACAAGGGGCAAGCGGTCTACACCGTCCCGACCCGTGCCCTGGCCAACGACAAGCGGGCCGAATGGCAGGCCGAGGGCTGGGACGTGGGCATCGCCACCGGCGACCTCAGCGAGAACTTGGGGGCCCCAGTCGTCGTGGCCACGCTCGAAACCCAACGCCACCGCTTCCTCGAAGGCCAGCACCCCGACCTGCTGGTGGTCGATGAATACCAGATGATCGCGGACCTCCGCCGCGGAGCGGCCTATGAGACCGTCTTGGCCCTCGCCCCCCAGGAGACGCAATTGCTCCTGCTGAGCGGCAGCAT
>RFQN01000160.1 GCA_009924965.1 Verrucomicrobiota bacterium | reverse complement strand
GATCAACCGTGCAGCGACTGAGTTTTGCAACTACTGGCATTCCCGCCCCGGTTCGGGCGGCTGTAAGCTCGACTGGTCCAAGACCTGGCACAACTGGGTCATCCGTGACGGTTGCCGGGGACGAGGCGGCGGCGCGGGCATGGCTTCTCGCCCAGCCCAGTCCGGAGCAGGCCGACAAGGCCCTGTTGACTTCGCTGCAATCGTCGCTCGGCGTCGAGGTTACGGTTGAGACCGAACTCCGGTTCCCGGTGTCCGGCGGCTACCGCGTCCAGCCGGTCGGAGCCCGCGTCCTGCCGGGGAGCAAGGCCGAGAACCTTCCGCAGGCGGCAAGCCGGATGCGGGCGGCCCTGACCGGCCCGACGAAGGACCAGGCCGAGGACTGGCTGGTGATGCTCCAAGCCGCGACGGCGGGGGGGCGGAAGTCGGAAGCGGGAACCGCGGTCGCTCTGGAGCTTTACGCCGGATGCCTGATGCGCTTTCCGGCGGACGTGGCCAAGGCCGCCTGCATGAAGCTGGCCATGAGCGCGACCTGGTTCCCGACGCTGGCCGAACTGATGGACACCTGTGAGGCCCTGGCGTCCTCCCGCCGGCTGCTGGCCCACGCCCTGGAGCAAGCCGCATGACGAGACGCCGCAAGCCCCATGATCCCGCCGCCGCCGAACGCCAGAGGGCCGAGACCCGCGCCGAGGTCGAGCGGCTGGAGGCCATGGGCGCCGAGGTGAACCTTGGGCCGGATGGGAAGATCCTGTCCGCCTGGCGCTCCAACGTCTTCACCGTCCTCCTGCGCTCGGGCGCCATCACCCAGAACCACCACCACGCCGCCATGAGGCTCGCCGAGGACTGGGCCATCTGGAAGGGATTAGCGGGCGCTCGCAATCCCGGCGTGTTCGTCGACGGCGGCGCAGGATCGGCCGAGCTGGTGACGGACGCCATGATTGTGGCTGGCCGCCGTGTCGCCAAGGCCCTCGACGCCATCGGCCCGCTGGATGCGAGCCTGCTGGGCGCGTTCATGACGGCCACGGTCGAGGAGGACCGGCCCATGCACTGGCGCGGCATCGTCGAGCGGGAAACCGGCATCCGGGCGAGGGACGGCCAGTCCGCCGCGGTCCGCATGGCCCTGGAGAACCTGAGACAGGTGTTTGAAGCGCCGAGGGCGCAGAAGGAGAGGGTGAGCGCATAACCTCCAGCTTATGCGCCGGGCCTCGGGACATAACAGCGCCCCCTTGACATCCGCCCACTTCTCGGGCATGTCCAAACACTAGGCGCGCGAATTGCGCCGACAGATACCCGCCGTCAGCGTGCTGGCGGTTCGAGGGCCGGGGGAAACCTCGGCCCTTGCCATGTCAGCTTCCCCGCGCGGGAAGCCGGTCGGCGACTGGTGCAACGACCGGAGAGGGTCGGGTGCGCGAAAGGCCCGGCCCTCACACCTTCGGCCCCGACAGCGCGACACTCACGCAGATCAACCCTGACCCGTAGGCGACAGTCGCGGGCCGATCCCTCACGCATCGACGCCAGGAGGCCGCAAGGTCTGGCGGGAGAGGCGACCGTGAAAAACAATCAGCGGAAATCACCCGGCAAGGTGGGCGGCGCTCGCCCCGGCGCGGGAAGGCCCAAGGGCGCGGTGAACAGGGCGACGGCGGACATTCGCGCCGCAGCTCAGGTCTACACCGAAGACGCCCTCGCCACGCTGGCCCAGATCATGAAAGCCGGGGAGAGCGAAGCTGCGCGGGTCGCGGCGGCAAACTCCATCCTCGACCGTGGGTTCGGAAAGCCCCGGCAGTCGATGGACGTGGACGCCACAAGCGACATGACCATTGAGATCGTGACCGGCGTTCCTCGTGCGGATTGACCTGGAGTATCGGCCCCGCGATCCGTTCGTCCCCTACCACGCCCGCCGGGAACGGTTCTCGGCCATCGTGGCGCATCGCCGGGCCGGAAAGACGGTGTCGGCGGTCATGGACCTGGTGGACGCGGCGCTTCGGTTTGACGCCCTGCCGGATGGCCGCTTCGCCTACGTCGCGCCCTATTACGCGCAGGCCAAGGACGTGGCCTGGGGCTATCTGAAGCGGTATGCGTCGAAGGTCCCCCGAGTGTCGGTCAACGAGGCCGAACTGAGGGTGGACTTCCCGACCGGCAACCGGGTCCGGCTTTACGGCGCCGACAACTACGACCGGATGCGCGGCGTCTACTTCGACGGCGTGGTGCTGGACGAATACGGCGACATGGATCCGCGCGCCTGGTCTGAGGTGATCCGCCCCGCGCTGGCGGATCGCAACGGCTGGGCCAGCTTCATCGGGACGCCAAAGGGCAAGAACGGATTTTACGACCTGGTGGAGCGGGCGCGCTCGTCGGACGAGTGGTATCTGTCCATCCTGCGGGCCAGTGAGACGGGCCTGATCCCGCCGAAGGAACTGGCGGCGCTGCGGGCCGAGATGAGCGACGACGAGTTCGCCCGCGAGTTCGAATGTTCCTTCGATGCCGCGGTCGAGGGCGCCTATTACGCCCGGCTGCTGCTGGAAGCGGAACAGGGCGGTCGGATCGGGCGGGTTCCGCATGATCCCGCCCTTGAGGTTCACGCGGCCTTCGACCTCGGGATTGCGGACAGCACGGCCATCTGGCTGGCGCAGTTCGTGGGCCGCGAGGTCCGGCTGATCGACTACATCGAGAACGACGGGGTCGCCCTCGACTGGTATGCGCGGGCGCTTCGTGAGCGGCCCTACCTCTACGCCCCGCTGATCCTGCCGCACGACGCCCAGGCCCGCGAGCTGGGAACGGGCAAGAGCCGGATCGAGATGCTGGAGAGCATGGGCTTTCGCACCTCGATTGCGCCGAGGCTGTCCGTGGAAGACGGGATTGAGGCGGTTCGGCGGATGATCCCGCAGACGTGGATCGACGCCGACAAGTGCGCCGCCGGCCTTCGGGCCATTCGTGAGTATCGCGAGAAGGTGGATCCGAAGCGCAAGGTCAGCTTCGGCCCGCTGCATGACTGGACATCGCACGGCGCGGACGCCCTGCGCTACCTGATGACGGCATACGAGGCCCCGCGAGAGCGGAAGTCGGCGCGGGCGGTCATGAACCATCAAGGGAGTTGGCTGTCATGAGCGACTACGACGCCGACGCCGCCAAGCCTGACCTGTTGAAGGACGCCCTGGAAGCCTTCGACAAGGCCGCAGAGCACGACGACCACAACCGCAAGGCCTTCGAGGACGACATCGACTTCGCCCTGCTGGAAAACCAGTGGCCGGAGAAGATCCGCCGGGACCGGGAGATTGAAGGCCGGCCCTGCCTGACCATCAACAAGCTCACGTCCATGGGCCGTCAGGTGGTCAACGACGCCCGGCGCAACAAGCCGGGGATCAAGGTCCTGCCGGTGGACGACCAGGCCGACCCGGAAACGGCGGAAGTCCTGAACGGCGTCATCCGCAACATCGAGCAGTCCAGCAACGCCGAGGTGGCCTATGACACGGCCCTTGAGCATGCGGTGTTCGGCGGCTTCGGCTATTTCAGGATCAACACCCGCTATTCCTCGGACGACACCTTCGACCAGGACATCGTCATCGAGCGGGTGGCGAACCCCCTGAGCATCTACCCCGACTGCTATTCGACCGGGGCGGACAGCTCGGACTGGAACTGGTGCTTCGTCACCGACGCCATGACCAAGTCGGCGTTTGAAAAGGCCTATCCCGGCGCCGAGCAGACCGACTGGAAGGGCGAGGCCTGGCAGGCCATGTCGAGCCCCTGGCTGGACGGCGACTTCGTCCAGGTGGCGGAATACTGGGTCCGGGACAAGGTCAAGCGGACCATCCTCTTGCTGTCTGACGGCATGGTGGTGGACGCGTCCGACTACGAGGCCAACAAGGCCACCTTCGACGCCCTCGGGGTTGAGGTGAAGGGCCAGCGGGACGTGGAGAGCCATCGGGTCCGCCAGCACATCATGAGCGGGGCCGAGGTGCTGGAGACCGTCGAGTGGGCGGGGAAATACATCCCCATCGTCCCGGTCTACGGCGCCGAGGTCATGCTGAAGGGCAAGCGCCACCTTCGCAGCCTGATCCGTGGGGCGAAGGACGCCCAGCGGATGGTGAACTACTGGCGGACGACCTCGACGGAGCTGGTGGCGCTGGCGCCCAAGGCCCCGTTCATCGGCCGCAAGGGGGCGTTCGAGACCGACTTCCAGAAGTGGGCGACGGCGAACACGCAGAGCCACGCCTTCATGGAATACGATGGGCCGGAAGCGCCCATGCGCCAGCCCTTCAGCGGCGTGCCGGCGGGCGCTTTGCAGGAAGCCCTGAACGCCGCCGGCACGCCGCTGAAGGGCTGGCGCATGGGCGCTTCCGGCCCATCGT
>RFQN01000159.1 GCA_009924965.1 Verrucomicrobiota bacterium | reverse complement strand
CGGCGCGCGAAACCCTCGCCACGACGCTCCTGGCCGCCGGCCTGCCCCTCCGCGAGATCGCGGAAGAACGCTACGGACTGGAGGACATCTTCCTCGCCGCCACCCGGCGCACCCCGGCGGAGGGCCGGCGTTCCTGACCATGCGCCACTTCCGCACCCTCTTGGCGCACGAACTGCGCACCGCGCTGCTCTCGGGCAACACCTGGGCCTCCGCCGCGCTGTTCCTCGCGCTCATGGGCGGCATCCACTTCTTCGCCTTGCTGGAATGCAGCCGCGCGCCGCAACCATGGACGCCCGTCGAAGCGACCTTCCGCCTCTTCTGGCTGCCGTTGCTCTGCGTCCTACCGTTGCTGACCATGCGCAGCTTCGCCGAGGAGCGCCGCAGCGGCACGCTCTCCGCCCTGCTCACCACGCCGGCGAGTACCGCGGCCATCGTCTGGGCGAAGTTCCTGTCCGCGTGGCTCACCTGGGCCGCGTTCTGGTGCGCGTTCCTCCTCTTCCCTTGGATCGTCAACGCGCGCCTCGGAACGGCCGGCGACCAACGCCTCAGCGACCCCGCCACGCTGTTCGGAGGGCTGTGCTTCGTGCTCGTGAGCGGCCTCCTGCATGTCGCCCTCGGCATCCTCTGCAGCTGCCTGACGCGGAGCGCCGCCCTCGCCGCGCTGCTGACGTTCATCAGCCTCCTGGGCCTCACCGCCATCGGCGGCGCGATGGAATCGCTCCCGATCGAAAGCTGGACCTGGTTGGGCTGGCTCCGCGAACCCGCCGCGCACCTGCGCACCTTCGGCCACCTGCAGGATTTCGCCGGCGGCATCCTCGATTCCCGTCCGCTCGTGCTGTACGTGACCGGGATGATGCTGTCGCTCGGCCTGGCCGTGCTCGCCGTGGAGGGCCAAGAATAACATGGCGCCGCCCCGCGATGATTTCGGCGCCGTCCGGCCCATCCGCCGCTTCAACCGCCTGACGCAGGCGCTGCTGGCCATCGGCCTCGCCGTCACGATCAACTACCTCGCCTCGCAGACCGAGTTCCGTTTCCGGCAGGACCTGACGTGGGACCACCGGCACTCGCTCGCGGCGGAGTCGGCGGAAACCGTCCGCGTCGCTGGCCGCAAGAGCCCCGTCGGCGACAAGCAGAACCGCAATTGGGTCCGGGCCTTGGTGTTGGCGGATAACTTCAGCGAAGCCGACGCCGGCCTCCGCAACCAACTGGGCAAGCTGCTCGAAGCGTACAAGCTTGAAGCCTCCCGCACCGGCAGCGAGTGGTTCAACATCCTGCAGGTCAGCAACGGCCTGAACCAAGAGATCCTCTCCGAGGTCGCCGCCCGCCACGGCCCGCCCGGCCGCAACATCGGCCTGATCCTCACTTGCGGCACGCGCGCGAAGTTCGTCACCCTCGCCGAACTCGTCGACGTCAACGCCGCCAAGGTCGTCACCTTCCGCGGCGAAGAGGCCGTCACCTCCGCCCTGCTCGAAGGCCGAACGCCTCCGCAGCTACCTCTACGACCGGAACGGCCGCGTCCTGGCGCTGCTGGAACCGGGCCGCGAGCACGGCCTGGACGCGGTGCTTGCCGAATGGGCCATCTTCTCGCCCGACGCCTTGCTGCAGGAAAACGACCCCTCGTGCCGGACCGCGGACGGGGACATCGCCGTCCGCCTGCTCCCGGAGAAAGCCCATCCCTTGACCCGCGTGCTGCGCGAGCAGGACCTGCCGCTCGTGGTCAGCCGGGCACGCCCCGCCCGCTTCGATGAAGGCAGCACGCCGGACAGCACGCTTTCGGTGACGCCGCTGGTCTTCTCTTCCAACCTCCGGAATGGCGCCATGCTCTCCTGGGGCGAAGCCGATCCGGCGCGTCGGCCGATCCGCTTCGACCCCGACCGCGACCAACCCGGCCCGGTCTGCATCGCCGCCGCCGCCGAACGCGCCGCCGGCATACGCAAAGGCTCGGGCAGCATCGGCGGACGCCTCATCGTCATCGGCAGCACCGACCTCATCTCCAACGCCCGCCTCAACCGCGGCGGCAACCAGGCGTTTGTCACGCAGTGCGCCGCTTGGCTCTCGGACCGCGATCGGGCGGTCTCCCTCCCCGCGCGCACGGCCGGCGTCTATCAGGTCAACGCCACGGCGGCGGACTTCTGGGCCTTGGCCCTCCGGTTTGGGGCGATTCCCTTGGCGGTGCTGCTAGTCGGGCTTGCGGTTTCCGTGTGGCGTCGCAGAAGTTAAGGCTCACATGCGGATCGCCCGCACCACCCTGGTCCTGCTTTTGGCCAACCTCGTCGCGTTCGGACTGGTCTGGCGGGCGACCTCTGCCCATCGCCAAACGGCCGCGACGCAGGAACTCCTCTTCCCGGCGGCCCTCGCCAAGATCGAGCTCGTCGAAGCCGGCCAAAAACTAGTCCTCGAAAAGCGCTCCAGCGCTTGGCGCATCACCGCCCCCATCGAATGGCCCGCCAACCTCTGGGCGGTGCAACGCCTCCTCGACGAGATCCGCTCCATCGACGGCGACAAAGGCTTCGCCACGGCCGAAACCAAGGCAGCCGGCGGCAGCCTCGCCACCTACGGCCTCGCCGCCCCGCGCTGGACGTTGCGTACCACCTCGGAAGCGGGCGCCACGCTGGAGGTCAAGATCGGCGAGAACAAGGACACCCGCCGGCTTTTCCTGCTCACGGCCAACGGCAACCGCATCATCCCGCTCGGCGACGCCATGGCGGCGGCGCTCGAGGCGAAGCCCGAGAGCTACCGCGTCGACAAGATCTTCGAAGTCGCCGACTTCGAGGTCCGCACCGTCACGGCCCGCCTACGGCAGAAGGACGGCGACGTCGTGACGTCCCTCTCCTTCGAGGAGCGCACGCGCCCAGGCCGCAAGAACCAAGGCCCTGAGTGGCGCTTCGAAGCGCCGTTCGACGCGCTCGCCGACCCGGACCGGGCGACGAAGGCGATCGCCGATCTTTCCAACCTCCGCGCGGTGAAGTTCGACGATGCGCCGGAAAGCGAAACCGGGCTGGCGACGCCGGAACTACGCCTCGGCCTAGAAGGCAATTCGCGCCGCCAAGTCCTGCTCATCGGCAAGGCCAAGGTCGGCGCACCCGCGCAGCGCTGGGCCAAACTCGAAGACAATGCGTCGCTCTTCCTGGTCGAAGGCAAGGCCCTCGCCGAATGGGAAAACCCGAAGGCCACGCTCGCGTCGGCCCGCCCGGCCGACTTCGACCCCGAGCTCGCCAGCGGCCTGACCATCACCTCGGGCGGACGCTTCATCACCCTGCACCGCCTGAATGCCACGGGCGCCGAACCCCGCTGGGAAATTCCCGTCGCCCCAGGCTCGACGGCCACCAAGCGCCGCGAAGCCGACGGCAAGCTGATCCGCGAATTCCTGACCGCGCTCACCCGTCTGCGCGCGACGCTCGCTGGACCGAACGCCACGCCGGCGCTGGTGCCCGCCAGCCAGCTGCCCGCGGAACCGCTCCAGAAAGTCGAAGTCGAGTTCGGCGGCGACCGCCTCGTCCTCTCCTTCTACGCCGCCCCCGCGACCGCCGCCGCCCCTGGCGCGCTGCTGATCCACCAGAAGGGCGCGCCGCTCGCGGCGGTCTGCGACATTTCCCTGCTCCGCAACGCCCAAGCCGCCGTCGATCCGAAAGCCTGGCGCAACCGCGAACTCACCGAGCTCGCCGCCGGCGCCAAGGTGACAGGCCTGCGTCTGGCGGAGAAAGCCGACGGGAAGGTCATCGGCGAAGCCCGCCTCGGGCCCGACGGCAACTGGGCCGGCACCGGCCGCCTCGACCCCGCGAGCAGCCGCCGCTTGGCGACCGCGTTGACGCAGGTGCGCGCCACGGAATTCCCCACGCGCGACATCGGCGCGGGCGACTTCCGCTACGAACTGCGCGTCACCGACCAAGTCGCCGCCGGCGCGACCGGCGCCAGCGAATCCTTCCGCACGTACCTCTGCACGGCGCCGCTCAACCGCACCGCCCTGCTGGTCCGCGACGAAGGCGATGGCGATGACTTCCTGCTCGAAGCCGCCCTCGCCGAAATCCTCATCCCGCTGCTCGGGACGGATGGGCGATGAACAAGGCGCCCGCAGTCTCTGCGTTCCGCAAATTCCTGCGCGGCCTCGTCATCACGGGGCTCGGCCTCCTCTTGCCCGTGCAATTGGCGCTGCTCTGGCTGGCCTCCTTGGACGGCCCCGTCCGCTTGCCGGATAGCGTGACGGAATCCTTGACCACGCGCTTGGCGGCGCAGGGCCTCCGCCTGCAAGCGCGCCATTTCTGGGTCTTGCCGGACCAATCCTTGGCCGCCGACGACGTCACGCTGGAGGTCATCGGCCTCACCGGTGAGGTCTTCACGGCCGACCGTGTCGAAGTCGGCG
>RFQN01000158.1 GCA_009924965.1 Verrucomicrobiota bacterium | reverse complement strand
CGCGCAGGAGCAGGGGGTAGGTCGGGATGGAACTGTCCCACTTCGCGCCGTTGAGGATGGCGCCTAGGTGCGTGCGGAAGAAGTATTGGCCCGAGAGCAATGAACTGCGGCACGGCGTGCAGCTGGGGGCAGTGACGAACGCGTTGCGGAACAGCACGCCTTCTCCGGCGATGCGGTCGATGTTCGGCGTGCGGATGACGTCGTTGATCCCGGGCCGCCCGTCGACCTTCGCGTAGCAGCTGGCGTAGCGGCCCCAATCGTCGGCGAAGCAGAAGACGATGTTCGGACGTTTCACCTCGGCGGCGAATAGGGGCGCCGTGAGGGCGAGGAGGAGTAGGCGGAAGGCGTTCATTTCAAAGGTGCTTTTTCCCAATCGGAAGGGACGACCCAGCCGGCGTCCAGTTTCTCGCCGCGTAGGTATTTTTCGTAGAAGCCACGGCGGGCGACGTCGGCGGAGGGGTAGGCCTCGTACTCCGCGCCGCGCCCGAGGGCGCGCAGGTCGCCGGAGGCCTTGAGCTCGCTCCAGAGCTGGTTACGCAGGCCCTCGAAGGCCACCTCGACGCTTGGCGCCGCGAGCAGGTTGCGCAGGCAATCCGGGTCGCTGCGTAGGTCGTAGAGTTCGCGCGCCGGGCGGAACCCAAAGCAGAGATCCCAATGCGGGTCGGTGCCTTTGTCCCGGCGGGCTTGGAGGATAAAGGACTTCGTGGGGCTGGCGTCGGTGTCCAGGTAGCCCGTTTCCGGGTTGCCGCAGGGCCAGCGCGTCGGCTCGGCGTTCTCAAGGTAAAGGTGGCCGTCCTTCACGATGCCGCGCACCGGGTAGCCGGCGTCGTTCGGTCGGCCGAAGTCGTTGCGCTCGCGGCCGATGAGGACGTGGTCGCGGGTCTTCATCAGGTCGGGCTGGTTGGCGAACGTGTCAAAGAGGCTGCGCCCCGGCGATGGGGCGAGGGCGGTCTTCGACCATTCGAGTCCGGCGGCTTGCAGGAAGGTCGGGGCGAGGTCGATGAAGCTCACATAGGCCTCCACGGTGCGTCCGGGCTCGCGGATGCCGCGCGGCCAACGGATCGCCAAGGGGAGGTGGTTGGCGTTCTCGTAGGTGTGGCCTTTGACGCGGGGGAAGGGCATGCCGTTGTCGCTCGTGACGATGACCAAGGTGCGGTCGAGTTCGCCCCGGCGTTCGAGCTCGGCGAGCATCCGGCCGAGGTGCTGGTCGGCGTGCTCCACTTCTAGGGCGTAGTCAAGCAGGTCGCTGCGCACGGTGTCGTTGTCGGGCCAGTAGCCCGGCACGCGGTCGATGTCCGTGGTCTTCTTGCCGCCGAGCCGGGCGCCGCTACCGGCTTCGTATTCGCGGTGCGGTTCGATCGGGCCGGCCCAGAAGAACCAGGGTTGGTCCGGGCGGGTGTCTTGGAGGAAGGCGGCGAAGTTGGTGGCGTAATCGTTGTTCGTCATGCCCGTGGCCGGCGGCTTGGCCTTGGCTTTGTCGTAGACCTTGCCGGCGTAAGGCCGGCGGCGGCCTTGGGCATCGAGCATGCTGCCGGGACCCCAGACCTTGCCGGTCGAGGCGTAGAAATAGCCGCCAGCCGTGAGCGCCTCCGGGAAGATGCCGTATTCCGGCGGGAAGATGCACTGATGGTTGGCGGCGGCGCCGAGCTGCCATGGGTAGCGGCCGGTCATCAACGTCGAACGCGACGGGGCGCATTTAGCCGTCGGGGTGTAGGCGTTCGTGTAGAGCAGCCCTTCGCGCGCCACGCGGTCGAAGTTCGGTGTCTTGACCCATTTGCAGCCATAGGCCCCGGCATGCCCGTTACCCCAGTCATCCATGATGAAGAAGAGGATGTTCGGGCGCTGCGTATTCTCGGCGGCGAAGGCCGCGCACGCGGTCAGCATCCAAGCCAGCAGGGGTCGCATGGAGGGAACGTTGGCCGTTTCTTGGGCCATCGCAAGACCGACCGCCGTCCCTGGCTACTCGAGGCCGACCTGGACCATCACGGGGAAGTGGTCGCTCGGGTGCTGCCCTTGGACCTCGAAGGTGACCACGGCGGCGGTCCGGGCCTTCCAGCCCCCGCGTCCGAGCAGCCAGTCGATGTGGATGCCGTCGTGGCGGGACGGCTTGTAGCCGTGGAAGGAATTCAGGTCCTCGCCCGTGCGGACCGGCGCAGTGCGGAAGAGGTCCGTCAGGAAGCCACCCTCGGTGAAGGTCTGGTAGGCGGCGCGGCCATGTATTCGCCTTTCTCGCCGCCCTCGCGGCCTTGGCCGAGCATGGCGTAGGCAGGTAGGTCCGCGCGCAGGTCCGCGAGCTGTGCCTTCAGGCCTTCTTGCGTGCCGATCAGGTCCGGGGCCGTCTGCTCGAGGCAGGCTTTCGTCACGGGCCGACGGACCGACCAAGCGTGTGGCATCGAGGTGCTGGCGTAGCGCAGGTTGAAGGTCATGACCTTCAGTTCCAAGGCCGCAGGCGCGTCCGCGGCGCGGAGGCCGGTCAAAAGCAATAACAGGGCGAGCAGGCGCATGACGTCAGCGTGGACTGCAGCGGCCACGCCGCAAGCCCAGGCTCAGCGCAGCACGTCGGCGCCTTTATGGGCGTCGTAGTCGCCGTTCCAGCGCGCGATGACGAGCGTGGCCACGGCGTTGCCGATGAAGTTGGTCACGGCTCGGGCTTCGGACAGGAATCGGTCAACCCCGAGGATGAGGGCGATGCCGACCACCGGGATCGTGCCGGTCACCGCCAACGTCGCCGCGAGGGTGATGAAGCCGCTCCCGGTCACGCCCGCCGCGCCCTTGGAGGTGAGCAGTAGCACCGCGATGAGCGTCAGCTGCTGCGTCAGCGTCAGGGGGATGTCCATCGCCTGGCCGATGAACAGCGCCGCCATCGTCAGGTAGATGCAGGTACCGTCGAGGTTGAAGGAGTAGCCGGCCGGGACGAGGATGCCGACCGAGGTGCGGTCGCAGCCCACGCGCTCCATCTTCTCCATCAGGCCGGGTAGGGCCGTTTCGGAGGACGACGTGCCGACGACGATGAGGAGTTCGTCGCGGATGAGCCGGAGGATTTTGAGGAGGCTGAAGCCGGCCAGGCGTGCGATGAGCCCGAGCACGAGGAAGACGAAGACCGCGCAGGTGAGGTAGACGCAGAGCATGAGCTGGCCGAGCTGCACGAGCGGTCCGGCCCCATATTTACCGAGCGTGAAGGCGATGGCCGCCGCGGCGGCGAGCGGGGCCAGCTGGGTCACGAGGTGGACCATGCCGAAGAAGACGCACGTCACTTCCTTCAGCAGCTTAAGCAGCGGCTCGCCCGTCGGGCCGAGGCGGTTGAGGGCTAGGCCGAAGAGCACCGCGAGCAGCAGGACCTGCAGGAGGTCGCCCTCCGCGAAAGCCCCGACAAACGTTTTGGGAATCAGGTGGAGCAGGGCGGCCACAACGCTTTGCTCCTTGGCCGCCGTGGTGTAGGTGCCGAGGTCTGCCGCGTTGAGGCTCGCGGGCGTGGCGTGGAAGCCCGCCCCTGGTTGCCAGAGGTTCGCGACGACGAGCCCGATGACGAGCGCGAGCGTCGTGACGACCTCGAAATAGACGAAGGCCTTCCAGCCGATGCGCCCGGCTTTCTTGAGGTCGCCCATGTCGGCGAGCCCGGCCACCACGGTGCAGAAGATGATCGGTGCGATGAGCATCTTGACCAAGCTCACGAAACCGTCGGCCACGGGCTTGAGGCTGGTGCCGAAGGTTGGCCAAGTCAGGCCGAGCGCGATGCCCACGGCGATGCCGAGCAGGACCTGGACATAGAGGTGCTTCAGGAAACGCATGGCGGGGTGCGTCAGGGATAGCCGTCCGGCGGGGTACCTGCAAGGGCACAAAAAAAGCGGGCCCGGAGGCCCGCTTCGATGGTCGTTGCGCTGACGCTTACTTGGACAGGTCGCGGATCTTCACGTTCTTGAACCAGACCTCATCGCCGTGCTCCTGGAGCAGGATGTGGCCGGATTCCCATTCGCCGAAGTTCGTGCCGTACTTGGGGTCGGCGTACTTCGACTTGGCGCGGAGGTCGCGGAACTCCTGAGAGCCGCGGTCATAAGAGACCACGAGGCGGCCGTTGAGCCAGTGCTCGACCTTCGTACCCTTGGTCACGACGTAGGCGTTGTTCCACTGGCCGATGGCATTGGGGCGCTTGTTCTTCGCGGTGATCAGGTCGTAGAGCGAAGAGACCGTGCGGTTGCCATCGCGGCCGAGCTTGGCGTCGGCGTGGACGTCGTCGTCGAGCATCTGGAACTCGAGGCCGAAGGCCGAGCCGGCACCTTGGTTGAGGGAAGGCTGCGCGTAGTACTTCAGGCCGCTGTTGGCGCCCGTGGTCAGCTTGAAGTCGACCGAGACCTCGAACTGCTTGTAGGCGCCGAGGGTGACGATGTC
>RFQN01000157.1 GCA_009924965.1 Verrucomicrobiota bacterium | reverse complement strand
GATGATCGCCTACGAAAAGCCGGCCGACCCCAAGCAGCCTTGGAAGCTCACCGTGGTGAACGAAGTCGGCCACGTGACCCATAACCTCCAACCGACGCGGTGGAGCAACGGCCCGACCCAAGAGATTCTCTCCGGCTCCAAGGAAGGCATCTGGCTCAATGCCTTCAAGAATGGCGCCTGGACCAACACCGCGCTGACGAACGTCCCCACCGGTGAACTCCGCGACGGTAAGCTCCCCAACGGCCAGCGCTTCCTCGCCACGGTCGAACCCTTCCACGGCACGATGTCCGCCGTCTACACGCAGGACGCCGACGGCAAGTGGACGCGCCAACAGCTGCTCGACGGCTTCAAGGAAGGCCACGCGGTCGCCGTCGCCGACTTCCTCGGCACGGGCTCCGACCAATACGTCGTCGGCTGGCGCGGGACCGAACCCGGCATCCGCCTGCTGACGCCGCTCGATCCCGCCGGCAAGGCCTGGCGCACGTCCACGCTCACGACCAAGGAGATCGCGGTCGAAGACTTCAAGGCCGCCGACCTTAACGGCGACGGCAAGCCCGACCTCATCGTCGCCGGCCGCCAGACCAAGAACCTGCTCATCCTCTGGAACGACCGATGAGCCGCGCCTTGCTACTCGCCGGCGTCCTCGCGCTCGTCGGTTGCACTTCCTCAGAATCCGCCCGCCAGTACCGCGGTTGGACCGACCCAGTCATCATCCGCGGCGAAGACATCGAAGCCGTGGTGATTCCGTCCATCGGACGCATCATGGACATCCGCCGGCCCGGCGAAAAAGATGGCGTGCTTTGGCAAAACCCAGACCTCCTCGGTCAAGCGGCCCAACCCAACGCCAAGGCTTGGACGAACTTCGGCGGCGACAAGACTTGGCCCGCGCCAGAAGGGGTCTGGATGAAAGATGCTACGGGCAAATGGATGCCGCCCGCGGTCTTCGACCAGACTCCCCTGCGCGTCCGCGTCACCGAAGGCGGCGTGCTCCTCGAATCCCCCGTCGACCCGCGCTCAGGCGTCCGCTTCACCCGCCTCATCCGTCCGGCCGGCTTCCATACGCTCAGCGTGACGACGACGTACACGAAGGTCCAAGGCGCCCCTGTGCAGATCGCCGTCTGGGTGATCACGCAACTCGCCGAGCCGCGCGCCATCGCGACGACCGCGAAAACGGGCAACCCGCCGCTCAACCCGATGTTCGGTCCGCTCAAGGGCATCGAGATCGAAAAAGGCATCCTCTACTGGAAGCGTTTCCCCGACCTCTGCGCCAAGATCGGGACCGACGGCAAGGCCCTCGCGTGGGTCGGCGACCGCCACACCTTACTGATCTCCGCGACGCCGGGCGAAGCGACGGGCGTCTTCCCCGACGACGGTTGCAGCACGGAGATCTACGTGAGCCCTGACCCGTGGGCCTATATCGAGCTCGAGACCTTAGGGCGCCTCGCGACCTTGAGCATCGGCGATACGACCTCGTGCACGAACACCTACCGACTCGACGACGTCCGCCCCGGCGAGGCCCCCAAGGCCGCCGCCGCCCGGCTGCTAGGCTCCGCGAAATAGGCACGAAAAAGCCCTCCGCAAGGAGGGCTTCGTGTTTCAGGTGGTAGTCCGACTAGGATTTGAACCTAGACAAGGAGAATCAGAATCTCCTGTGCTGCCATTACACCATCGGACTGTCCTGAGTCGTCTGACGATGGGATTCCCCGCCCCTGCGTCAAAACGAAAGATTCAGGCTAAAAACACAAAAACCGCGAGAAATCAGCCGACTTCCCCGCCTTAACCCCGCCAGCGCTCATCAGATAGACGAACCAGGCGGAGGAATCAACGGGCATGGTATTGCATGATTTAAAGATCATTCCGCACCAGGGTCCGCAATCCCGTACGCCGCCAACATCTGCGCCGCGGCCCGCTTTGCCTTGGACTCGAGGGTCTCCCCGAGGTCCAGAAGGAGGAGAGGCAGAGGGCCCGCCACGGCGGCGATGAACGCTTCGAAGCTCATGTCCGCCAGGCCCACATGGCCGTCGATGCCAGGCAGGCGCTCGGCGCACCAGCGGCGAATCTTGGCGAACGCGCCCCACGCCTTGCGGGCGGACTTCACGTCGTCGCGTAGCAGCGAGGCGAAGGCTGCAACCGGCAAGAGGACGCACGCAGGCATGTGGCAGATGCAGTGCCTGGCTTCGGTCTTGCCTAAGCGGGGACCCAGCAAGCGCTCCATGCCCTTGAGGAAGGCAATGCGCTCGGCCAACGCCAAGCCCTGGAGATCGGCGGGGCCCAACAGATGCGCGGCGCTGACGCCCTTCGGCGTGAGGTCCTGGAAGCGTCGATGGTCACCGGGCTCGAGGCCGTCGTAGGCGGCGAGCAGCGCCGTCCGCAGGCGACCGGCGGGTAGCTGGCCGATGAGGACGACGCTGCGGACGAGGGCCGCAGGCGTGACCGTCAGGCGGAGTTCGCCCGCGGTGCGCTGGGCGTCGAGGATGTCTGCTGGCATGAACATAATAGGATGGGATGGAATGGTGGTGGCGGCGCGGGCCGCGCAATCAAACGAAGTGCCTCTATAAATAGAAAGAGGCCGGAACCCGAAACTCTCGTCTCGGCTTCCGGCCTCTGTATGCGGTCTTAGATCTCGCCCTTGGCGAACTTGGCCATCAACGCGGGGGTCGCACCATCGAAACCGACGACGTCGAGCATGCCCGCGTCGTTGGGGTCGGCGATGGTGAAGCCCGAGGAGGTCATGCCCACGACGATCAGCTTGGCGCCGATGCCGGTGGCCTGCCTGTACTTCTCGAGCGCCTGCACGGGATGAGCACGTCCAGCGTACGTTTCGTTGTCCGTGAGGACGACGAAGGTGTCGACGTTGACCTTGTTCGCCAACGCCCAGGTCATGGGGACCGAAGCGTCGGTGCCGCCGAAGGTGAGTCCGGAGACTTTCCGCGTCGCTTCATCGATCCTGTCCCGGGCGGTAAGGCCGAGGTCACGGAACGATTCCGCGAAGCCCATCGTCGCCGTCCAGGGCTCCGTTCTCGCCGCGACCACCGCGAGGGCGGCCGAAGCGGCCGAAGGCGTGAGTCCGGGGACGCCGGCGATTTCGCCCCAGCCCATCGAAGCCGAGACGTCGAGCGCGAGGAGATGCCTCGTGCCCGCGGGCTCGACGGCGCCGAAGGAGAGTTCGAACGCTTCGTCGAGGGCTTCGACGACCTTCTGCGACACCGTCCAGCTCGCGCTGGACCTGACGCCGCGGCCGGTCGCGTAGGTACGCAAGGCCGAGAGGACCTGGATGGGATGCACCTTGGCGCCCTTGAGGCGAGCGGCGTCCGTCAGCCTGCTGGCGACGAGCTTTTCGGCCTCGGAGAGGGGCTTCAGCAATCCGACCTTGGACATCGTGCCGAGGTTACGGATCATCGCCGTCATGGGCATCTCCTGGAGGAGCGCTTCCCAGACTTCGACCTTGTTCAAGGCCTCGGTGGGGAGGGCTTCACGGGGGAGCCTATGGGTGACGATGAGTTCGACCAGTTTCTTGGTCGAGGCAACGTTCGCGGCGGCGAGGATCGCCTTGGCTTCGTCGCTGTCCGCCTTTTCGGCGACCAACTTCAGGCTAGCCGCCTGTTCGGTCGCCCAGACGAAGTCGAGCGCCTTGACGCCGGGAGCGACGTCCGCCTTGGCCCATTCGGCCTTCTCGCGCTTGGCGGTCCAGCCGAAGAGCTTGCCCTGCACCTCGTCCGCGGGGACGGGCTTGGCCAAGCGGAGCAAGTCGCGCATCGACCAGCCTTCACGCTGGCGGTACTTGACGAGCTGCAAGGCCAGCGTCTCGTGACCACGCTCCTTGAACCAGAGCTGGATCGCGTTCCGCAGGCCACGGCCCCAGCCACGCAGGCCAT
Organism: Verrucomicrobiota bacterium; assembly: GCA_009924965.1. GTDB lineage: Bacteria > Verrucomicrobiota > Verrucomicrobiia > Opitutales > UBA953 > UBA953. Next base: position 557 of record RFQN01000157.1, on the reverse strand, counting down.
TCGCCGTGTCGGCGAACTTAAGCAGGTGGGTGCCGGTCTTCAGCGCCGTGGGCACGGCCGCCAGGGCGGCCTTACGCGTGGCGTCGTCGCCCTTGGAGGCGGCGAGCGCGAGCACGAAGATCGCGGTGTCGGGCTTGGGGGCGCGACCGGACTTCAGCATCTCGACGGTGACGCTCACGACCCGCAGGCCGTCCTTCTGCAGGAGCCGCAGGACGTGGTTGGCGTTCTCCGCCGTGAGCTTGCGCTCGGAGACGTAGAAGGTGCCGCCCTCGGAGCCGAGGATCAGGAAGCGATCGAGACGCTTCCATTCGTCGAGTTTGAAGACGAAGCCGCCGGCATTGTTTTCGACCATGTCCCTGCCGGGGATGGGGAGACCCTGGGGGGTCTCGCTGGCCGTGAGGCCGGTGAGGGCCTCTTTGATGTTCTTTTTCATGGTGTGGTGTGCCCGTGAGGGCGGTGGTTTATTTCATGTTTGGTGGTGGGTGGAAAATGGGCCGGGCCCGTCCAGGGGCTTCACGTGACGAACGGAAGCCCCCGGCCGCGGGGCGTAAAGCGCG
>RFQN01000156.1 GCA_009924965.1 Verrucomicrobiota bacterium | reverse complement strand
CCCTCTACCTCATCCCCTTCCACGCATCCATCGTCTCCTTCAACAAGGCCGCGCTCTCCATCTTGATGCCGTAGCCTTGGAAGCCGAACGGACCACGGTAGCCGGCGGCGCGGGCGTTCGCGACGAATGTTTTCACGTCGTAGGTGCCCCGACCAAGCGGCTGAATCAACTTATCCCAGCCTAGCTTGCGCGTATCGCCGGTATCGGCGCCGTTGATGGTGATGAAGTTCAGACGCGGCAAGGCAGCCATAATCACAGGAACCGAATCGCGCTCAGAGCCCTCCACCTTCAGCCAATGGCAAAGATTGAAAGTTACGCCGAGCGCCGGGTCGTCCACGGCGTTGGCCACGCGGAGGCAAGTGTCCACGCTCTCGGCCCAGAAGCCAGCGTGGGGATAGAGCGATACCTTCACGCGCTTGGCCTTGGCCAGGGCCATCGCCTGCTTCAGCGCCAGCACCACGATGGCATCACCCGCGGTCGGTCCCGCCTTCACTCCCGGCGGCAGTTGCACCTGTTGGATGCCTAGCCACAAGGTCGTGTCTAGCCCCTCCAAAGCGTTGATGGCCTGTACCAAGTCCTGCGGGAGCTCCGTCGACCCGTGCGAAAACTTCGTGACATGGTAAGCGTTGAGGAACGTCACCTGACGCTTGGCCAACTCAGCCGCAAAGGCCTTGGCCGTCGCCGGACGCCCACCGAAGCCGGTGTAGCCGAGCTCCGCGAGCAACGACGCGCATTCCGCGGGCTGACCGCGGGCCGCCGTATCCATGACGAAGAAATCCACCCGCTCGGCCGCACCGACCGAGCAGACCATCAGCAGCATTCCCCAGAGCACCTTCATGCGCCCAGCATCTCCCGCCTCCAGCAACCCGCAAGGCAGTATCGAGGTAGGGACAGCACCACGTGCTGTCCTAGGGCCCGCATCGAGGTAGGGTTGGCACGGCGTGCCAACCTAGCCGCCGCAGTTCTAGGTCTGCACGCGGCGCTGCCCCTACCTAAGTCCCCTCACTCCCGCACTTCCACGCCGCGCTCACGCAGTTCCGAAAAGAACGCCTCAGGGTCAGCCGGGGTGATGATGAAGTTCTTGACCCAACCGGTGCGGCGGCGCAGGCGAACCAGCTTCTTCGGGTTGATGGTGGACGTGTAATGCTCGTTCCAGAAGGGACAGCGCCGATCCGCCCATTCGATGTCGGGCAAGGCGACCTTGCGCACCGAGAAACCGTACACCACCACGCGGACGTACGCGTCGTCGACGCGGAAACGCATCCCCCAGAAGATCGCATGAAAAATCAGGAACAACCAAGCGCAGACCACGAGGAAAGGCAGCAGATGGAGGAAGACGGCCATAAGGCTCTCGTCATACTGACGGCTTGGCGGCCGACTTCAACCGCATGATGGGAGCGAGAAGCCTGCCTTCTGCGTGCTTTCTAAGCTTAAGGACGCCCCTTCCCTCTTGCGGCGGGTGCCGAGCCTGCTTGGATGGGGTCATGGCCCGCTCGCCGACATTCGCCAACACGAACGCGCTCTGGGCCGCCATCGGGGTCCGCACCCTCGCGAACCTCGGCCTCCGTCACGTGGTGATCTCCCCGGGCTCGCGCTCGACGCCCCTCGCCTATGCTTTCGCGGAAAACCCCGACATCCGCACCTCGGTGGTGCTCGACGAACGCTCGGCCGCCTTCATGGCCCTCGGCTTGGCCAAGGCCACCCGCGAACCCGTCGCTCTGCTCTGCACCTCTGGCACTGCGGGCGCCAACTATTTGCCCGCCATCGTCGAAGCCCGCCTGTCGGCCACGCCCCTGCTCGTCCTGACCGCCGACCGTCCGCCCGAGCTACGCGACTGCCACTCTGGCCAGACGATCGCCCAGAACGGGCTCTTCGGATCCTACCCGGTCTGGGCCACCGAGGCCGCCGTCCCCTCGACCGACCTGAACCTACTGCGCTACTGGCGCCAACTCCTGGTCGACGTCTGGCAGCGTGCCCAAGGGCCCTTGGCTGGCCCTGTGCACCTCAATCTGCCCTTCCGCGACCCCTTGCCGCCCTCGGAGCCTGAAAAGGGCTACAAAGCCCCCACGGGGCTCGATTGGGCCGCCTTCACGACCCTCCCGGCCTGCGCTCAGGTCGATTCGTTGCTCACCCCGGCCTCCGTGGCCGCCCTCCTGCCCAAGACCGACCGCGGGGTCATCGTGGTGGGCCCCCATGCCCCGGCCGACCGCCAAGAATTGGCCGACGCCCTCTTGGAGCTCTCGCACCTCACCGGCTGGCCCGTCCTCGCCGACGGGGCCGGCACCTTGCGCGGAGACCTCGCCGGCAGCGGCCGCCTGATCTCCGCCTACGACCTCATCCTCCGCGACCCCAAGCGCGCCGCCGCGCTTCGTCCGACGGCGGCCATCTTCGTCGGGCCACTCCCCACCAGTAAAGTGCTCCGAGCTTGGCTCAAGGACGCCGACCTCGTCGCGCTGCAGGTCAACCGCGCCGGCGAGAACGTCGACCCGACGCATGGCCGCTGGACACGCCTCGACGGCACGCTGACGCCGAGCGGCGAACGTACCGTCGCCAAAGACCACCCGCGTCTCTCGGCCTGGCGCAAAGCGCAGCAGGCCGCCCGCGCGAAGCTCGAGCGCATCGCCCGCGTCGATTGGAACTTCGAAGGACGCATCGTGACGTTGCTCGAAGAAGCGCTCGGGCCCGACGACCGCCTCTTCATCGGCAGCAGCATGCCGGTGCGCGACCTCGAGTGGTTCTACCATCCTCCCGGCCCTGGCCCCGAGGTGCTCTGCAACCGCGGGGCGAACGGCATCGACGGCACCGTCTCGACCGCGCTCGGCGCCTCGCTCGACGGCAAGCGCACCGTCCTGCTCTGCGGCGACCTGACCTTCCTGCACGACAGCAACGCGCTGCTCTCGGCGTACGGCCATGCCGGCGACCTCACCGTGGTCGTCGTGAACAACCAAGGCGGCGGGATCTTCAACCACCTGCCCATCGCCAAGGAAGCCAAACGCTTCGAACAGCTCTGGGGCACCCCGCAGGCCGCCGACCTCGGCAAGCTCTGCGCCGCCCACGGCGTCCGCCACGACCACGCCGAAACCTGGACCGCGCTCGCGTGCCAGCTGGAACGCCGCGGCAAAGGCGTCCGCGTGATCGAGTTCCGCACCGACCGCGAAGCCGACGCCGCCTGGCGCCTGAAGTCCTTCCGGAACTAGAAATACGCCTTCAGGAACTCGCCTTCCTCGACGGACAGCGGCGCCTCACCGGTGGCCATGGCCACGGAGGGCAAGAAGCGCTGGTGCTCGGCCGGAAGCACGCGGAAGCCATGGCGTTCGTAGACCGACGGAGGGACTTCGGAGAACAACAGGAAGCGGAGGTCGCCGTAAAGGAAGCGGTGCAGTTCCATGACGCCGCGCACCAAGAGAGACGAATAGCCTTTGCCGCGCTGCGCAGGGTCGGTGGCGACGGAGGCCAAGCCCAGCACGCAGGCGCTGAAGCGCAAGGTGTTCAAGCCGGCAACCGGCAAGCCGTCCAAGGTCTCCAGCAGGTAGCGCGTGCCGCGCAGGTGATTCCGACTCTGCTCATAACTGGCTATGAATTCCGGAAGGGTCTTACCTTCGCCCCAGGCATCGTAACCAAAGGCTAAGACGGTAGGATAATCTTCTGGCTGAACGAGGCGCACCCGGGCGACTGGCGTGAACCGCGGACGGCCATCCTCGAGTTGCTCCTCGAACATGCCCTGCGGACGCAGCCAGGTCCGCGCCTCGGGATTATCGTAGAGGCAACGATAGATGACGTGCGGGGAGAGGTCCTCCGAGTGCGCCCCTACGCCCAACCGCAGGTAGTGGTTGCCCTTGTAGTGACGATAGAGGGTCCAGGACATTGCTACACAGGGTCATGGCGACACGGGGACACGCTGGCAAGGCAGACGAAGCAGTTTCCAAAATATCAGGTAGGGGCGTGGCTTCGCCGCGCCCTCCCCTCTAGGAGGGCAAGGCATAGCCTTGCCCCTACCCGAGGCAGTGAGGGTTCTAGGCTCAGGGCAGCATGACTTCGCCGCGGTTACGGCGACAGAAGACACAGCCACAGGGCTGCTCGACTTCCGGGGCCGTCGTCTCGATGCGGACTGCAACCCCGCGTGCGCCCAGGAAGCGGGGAAGTTCGCTGATGGCCACCTTGACGTCTTCCACCATGGCGAGGCCGAGCCGCAGCTTGCCGAGCGAGCGATGGCGGAGATGCAGTAGGGCCTGATGCCCGTGGTCGGAGAAGGCGCGCGCATGGAAATCGGAGCGCGCCCGGATGCGGACCTCCTCGAAACCAGCCAGTGGGGCCCGGAGATTCAGGGGATGGTCATCCAGTAATTCCTCGAGGGTCGTACGCTCGAGCACTTCCAGCCGGGCTTGGTTGACGTCGGTCGGATCCAGCCAACGCGCCAACGCCTCCCCCATCGCCGCCTTC
>RFQN01000155.1 GCA_009924965.1 Verrucomicrobiota bacterium | reverse complement strand
CGTGCCTGCGGCCCCTCCGGAGACGTTGATGAGGGCGAAGGAAACCGAGGGCACGCCGGAAGTGACCTTGGTACCCTTATTGAACGTGAAGGTGTTGTTGCCGAGGCGTAGCTCGCTCAAGACTTGGGTGAAGGCCGCACCGTCGGTCAAGCGACTCAAGGTGACTGAGGTAGCGAAGCTCGAGGAACCACTCAAGATGTAGGCGTTGACCGTCGAATCCGTGGCCAGCTCGAGGTTGCCGCTGCTGAGCGCACCCGAAGTGCCACCCGCGGAGTTGGCGATGAAGTAGATGATCTTTCCGGCGGCACCGAAGGCGGACGGGTGTTGCGCAACCAAGGTGCCACCGCCGAGCAAGGTCAAGCCGGTGTAGGTATTCGGTCCGGCCAAGGCGAGGCGGTTGGCGCCCAACTTGATGAGGCCGAGCACATTCGTGCCGCTATTGGTATCCGCCACGGTGCCGGAGTAGGTGAAGTCTCCGGCGGTGGTGTCCAGACCCACGAAAGAACCCGACTGGAAGCCGGTCGAAGCCGTGCCGAGCGCGAGCAAGGCGTCGAGGTGCGCAGCGGTGAAGCTGGCGCCGGCCGGGCCGACCCCCAGCGCCAAGGTCCCGCCGGTGGCGACGCTGATGTTGGTGTCTGTCCAAAGGTTGGTCTGGCCGTTGTACAGTCCAGCCGCCTGGGTGATCAGCAATCGCCCGGCGGTCACGCTGGTCGGACCCGTGTAGGTGCTCGCGCCGGACAGGACGATGGTACCCGCGCCCGCTTTGATCAGCCCGAGACCAGCGCTCGCCTCACCGAGGCCGCCCGCGAATTCCGTCCAGACACCGGCCACCGTGCTGCCGGCTGAACCCGTCAAGGTGCGCGTGCCGCCCGAGAGCACGCTGTTGCCTGTGAAGATCACGGTCTTCTCGGACGCAACGCTCGTGAAGGTCGTGTTCGCGGCCACGACGACCGGATTAGGCAAAGTCGTCGTCCCGCCCGTGGTGCCACGGAACTTTGCCCCATTGAAGGTCAACGTGCCGACCGAGCCGAAGGCCGCGCTGTTGGTCGCCGCCACTTCACCGCTACCGCTCAAGGTCACGCCGCCGGTAAACGTATTCACCCCGCCGACGTAGATCGCCCCGGAGGCGTTCGTGGGGTTCAGCGTGAGAGCACCGTCTCCAGCGATGATGGGATTCAGCGTCAGCGCGAAGGCGGCGGTGTTGGTAATCGTCCCGCCCCCACCATTCAGCTGGATCCCGCGGTTGGAAGCGAAGGTCAAGGCCGCGGTGGGCGTGAGCGAGAGCTTGCCGCCGTTGAAGACCAACTTGCCCGCGGTAGCCGTGGCCGGCACCGCCCCGAGGGGCGAGGAAGCTACGCCGTTTGCACTGTCGGTGGTGATGGCGAGGGTCCCCGCGTTGAGCGTCGTGACCCCGCTGTAGGTATTGGCCCCCGAAAGCGTCAAGGTCCCCGTGCTCGAACTACTCATGGTGAGGTTCGAGTTGTTCGACGTCTTGTCGACGATGGGGGCTGAAATCGTCAGCCCGCTCGTGGAGGCCAGATTGATGACCAGTTCATTTTCGGCCCCGATACCCACGGTCCCCGAGCTCGCCGAAGAAATCGTCAGCAAGGCGGACTGGATGCCGAGAATGCCGTTTAAAGTATACTTATTGGCTCCCAACGCGACCGTGCAAGCGGCCGTATTATTCACGATTAAAGCGTAATTAGTCAGGGCCCCGCTGAGCGTGAGCGAAGTGACCTGCCCCGTGGAATAGACCGTGGAGGAAGTACCGCCCGTCAAGACGAACGCCGTGGACGAAGGCCCCCCCGCCAGTTGATAGGGCGCGGAAGCGGCACCGCGCGCCACGACGTAGCGCGTCGAAGTCCCAGAGCCCCAGAAGACATTGGCCCCGAGGTAGGCGTAGCTGCCGGACGCCGGCATGGCCACCGTACCGCCGCTGCCGCCCATGCTGGTGAGGGTGACGATCTCGTTCGTCGGAGCCGTGCCCGCCGAGGTCGAAGTGCTGCCGGTAGTCCAAGCGGTGTTCGCCTGGAAGACCACCGTGTCGCCGACCTGGCGGGTGACCGGGCCGAGGTTAAGCGTCAAGCTGGTGGCGCTGGCGCCTTTGTTCAAGACCAACGGGGTCATGCCTGCACCCAAGACCGTGCTGGCGAACGTCTGCGCGCTCGTGGCACTGGTCGCGTTCTTGCCTAGGACAGAGAAAGTCCCGCCGCTCAAGGTCAGCGTGTTCGCGCTGTTGACGAGGTTGGTCGGGGTGCTGAGGTTGCTGAAATCCAACGCCAACGTCCCGGCGCGCAGCGTCAGTCCGCCCGTGAAGGTGCTCACGCTGCCGCCGTTGAGCGTCAACGTCCCTGGGCCCATTTTGGTGAGGCCGAAACCCGCGCCGCTGACGATGCCGGAGACCGTCAACCCGCCCGAACCCACGGTCCAAGTCTGGCTGGCGCCCAAGGCTAGGTGGATGCGTTGCGTGGCCAAGACATCGCCCAACGTCACCGCCCCGCTCCCAGTGAGCATCCCGCCCGCCCCGAGCGTCAGGATTTGGTCCTGCGCGCTCAGTTGATTGGTCAAAGCCACCGGCGAGGGATCGGTGAAGGTCAGGCTATTGACGCTGGCCGAGGCGGCGAAATCGATGGTGAGGCTCCCAGCCACGTTGGCCGGCCCGAGGATGACCAGGTCGTCGGCCGAGGTGGGCACGGTCGTCGACGACCAATTGGTCCCCGCGCTCCAAGTGCCACCGGTGGCGCCCGTCCACGTCAACGTCGCCGCCGAGGCCGACCCGGTCAGACTCAACAGCGCGGCCGCCCAAAGCGTCTTACGTTTGAGGTAGGTACGGCTTTGCTTCGATGTCTTGGGGCTAGACGAAAGCATTGGTCTTAGGGAATCCTTCTAAGAATAATACGCAAGGTTGGATGCGAAAAACCAACGATGTGATCGGACGAACAGCGGGGAAGTGGGAGCACTCGTGCGGTTCGGAGGTGAGGGGCGCGACCTGCCGGCCCATCCCTCCCTCGCGCATGGGCATGAACCTATCTCTTCAGGTTACCGAGATGGAGGGCGCAGCCGAGCCACGCCCTCCTGCGAGGACAGCACGTGGTGCTGTCCCTACCTCATTACCCAATCATCAGGTCGTGACGCCGTCCCGACCCTACCCATTGGTGGTTCTTCTGTGGAGGGCGCGGCGGAGCCACGCCCCTACCCGAGGCCAGCCACACCCTACCCTATTTCTGTCATCCGGACTCTGTACTCCGTCCTCCTCCGTTAGCTGGTGCTATCCCTACCCTTCCAACAAAAAGCCCCGGGAGGGCCCGGGGCTTTGATGAGGGTCTCGAAGGACGCTTACTTCTTGGCGGCGCGCTTCTCCTCGAGGGCTGCCTGGGCAGCGGCGAGGCGGGCGACCGGCACGCGGTAAGGCGAGCAGGAGACGTAGGACAGGCCCACGCGGTGACAGAACTTGACGGACTCGGGTTCGCCGCCGTGTTCGCCGCAGATGCCGAGCTTGATGTCGGGACGGGTCTTGCGGCCCTTCTCGATGGCGATCTGGACGAGCTGGCCGACGCCGGTCTGGTCGAGCGTGGCGAACGGGTTCTTCTTGAAGATCTCGTTCTCGGTGTAGGCACCGAGGAAGTTGCCCATGTCGTCGCGGCTGACGCCGAGCGCGGTCTGGGTGAGGTCGTTCGTGCCGAAGCTGAAGAACTCGGCGGTGTGGGCGATCTCGTCGGCCGTGAGGGCGCCGCGCGGAACTTCGATCATCGTGCCCACGGAGTAGGCGATCTTGACCTTCTGTTCCTTCTGCACTTCGGCGGCGACGCGGTGGATGACTTCGACCTGGAGGTCGAGCTCACGCTTGAAGCCGACGAGGGGCACCATGACTTCGGGCTTCACCTTGATGCCCTTCTTCTGGACCGCCGCGGCGGCTTCGAAGATGGCGCGGGCCTGGGTCTCGGTGATTTCCGGGTAGGCGATGCCGAGGCGGCAACCGCGGTGACCGAGCATCGGGTTGAACTCGTGCAGGGCGGCGACGCGGGCAACGACCTTCTCGGTCTTGATGCCGAGCTTCTTCGCGAGGGCGGCCTGGGACTTCTCGTCGTGCGGCACGAACTCGTGGAGGGGCGGGTCGAGGAGGCGGATCGTGGCGGGCAGGCCGTTGAGGGCCTTGAAGATGCCGGTGAAGTCCGCGCGCTGGTACGGCAGGATCTTCGCGAGGGCCTTCTTGCGGCCTTCGACGGTCTCGGCGAGGATCATCTCGCGGACGGCGTCGATGCGGTCGCCTTCGAAGAACATGTGCTCGGTACGGGTGAGGCCGATGCCTTGGGCGCCGAACGCGAGGGCCTGGGCGGTCTGCTCAGGGTTGTCGGCGTTGGTGCGGACCTGCAGGCGGGTGGCCTGCGCGCACCACTTCATCAGCTGCACGTAGTTCTGGTACTTCTCGGTCTTCTGCGCGGCCTTG
>RFQN01000154.1 GCA_009924965.1 Verrucomicrobiota bacterium | reverse complement strand
GTTCGTCGGCGGCGCCGACGCGGCCTACAACCGGAACAAGGTCGTGGCCGAGAAGATCGCGGAATTCGACAAGCTGCATCAGGAGGACCCTGAAGGCTACACGCACCTTGGCCGGGTCTACGAAGGCCTGCCGCATTGGATGAACCTGAAGGACGCGGAGGCCTTGCCGTGGATGGCCCAGTTCACGCGTCAAGCCTGGCCAAAGAAGGTCGTCTGGGTGCAAACTGGCGTCACGCACGAGAAATTCTATTGGCTGCAAGTTCCCGCCGCCGGCGGACCGTGACGGTGAACGGCCAGCCCGCGTTTCGCGGCAAGGTGCCGCGCGCGGCGGCCGTCATCCGCGCGGCCCTCGCGGAGCGCCTCGACCCGCAGATTTGCCCCACGGCTTCGCTGACCCTTTGATATGAGACTCGTCCTCCTCCTCTGCTGCACGTTCCTCGCCCTTGGCGCGGCCCCCGCCAAGGACCCTTATCCGGTCAGCGCCCAGGTGCCCGCGGTGCCGCACCCCGCGGCGGATGCGCCCGGCTTTGTCCCGCTCTTCAACGGCAAGGACCTCTCCGGTTGGCAGACCAAAGGTAATTGGGTCTACGAGCCGGATGGCTCGATCACCTTGAAGCCGCGCGCCGGCGAGTCCGGCTGGAAGCGCTTCGACGCCTATCTCTTCACCACCAAGAAATACCGCGACTTCATCCTCGACCTCGAATTCAAGATCGAGCCGACCGGCAACTCGGGCGTCTTCTTCTGCGTCGCCGACCCGCTCAACCCGGTGGACAAGGGCATCGAGCTGCAGGTGCTCGACACCTATGGCTTGGCGACGCCCGGCAACCACGATTGCGGCGGCATCATCCGGGCGATGGCTCCTTCCAAGAACATGGTGAAGCCCCCTGGCGAATGGAATCGCTACACGCTCACCCTGAAGGACCGCTTGCTGCAGGTCGATTTCAACGGCGAGCGCATCATCGTCCTCAAGCTGGACGACTCGCCGATGAAGGACCGTCCTGCCGAGGGCCACATCGGTTTCCAGGACGAAGCCAAGCGCGTCTGGTATCGCGGCGTCCGCCTCCGCGAACTGAAGTAGGTCAGCGCTGGCGGAGGCTCTTCCAAGGCTCCTGGTCGCTCACGTCGACCATGAAGGGGCCTTGGCTGTCGCCGGGCGAGAGGATCGCGAGGATGGTGGCGTCCGCCTGCGAGCTGTTGAACGTGGCGTGCACGAGGCCGGCGGGGATGTGCGCGCTTTCGCCCGCCTGGAGGACGCGGCATTCTTTTTCGACCCATTGTTCGACCTCGCCCTTCAGGACGTAGATCATCTCCTCGAGTTCGGGGTGGGTGTGGAAGTTGTGGCCTTCGCCGGCGGGCAAGGTCGCTTCGCAGACCTGCAGGGCCTTGGCCTCGGTCACGCCCGGGCGGCACAGCCAGTAGTTGGTCCGCCCTTTATATTCTTCCTTCAGGGCGTTGGCAGGGGTGACGAAGCGCAGCGGGTGGCTCATGCCGTCAAGGTAGCGGGAACCGCGGGCCGGGTGCAAGGTTGCTCCTGCGGGTCACCGTTGACAGCGGGAGGGCGTGCGCCGAAATGGAGGGTCTACCCCGTCCCTCCCCATGAAATCCAAACTCCCTGTTCTGTTGGGCCTCTCCCTGTTGGCCCACGTCACTGTCTTCGCCGCCGATGAGGCCAAGAAGCCGGCCGCTGATGCGTCGAAGGTCGCCGTCAAGGCCGCCGCTCCCAAGGTGCCGGCCCAGCCTGCCGATGTGGCCGCCCCGAAGCTCGGCGGCGACGGCAAGGTGAACGCCGGCTTCCAGAAGCAGCACGAATCCTTCGTCGAGATCGCCAAGAAGGGCGAAGCCCAGGTCGTCTTCCTCGGCGACTCCATCACCGCCGGCTGGAACGGCCAGAAGGCGCTCTTCGAGAAGGAGTACGCTCAGTACAAGGCCGCCAACTTCGGCATCGGCGGCGACCGCACCCAGCACGTCCTCTGGCGCGTGGAGAACGGTGAGTTCGAAGGCATCAAGCCGAAGGTCGTCGTCCTGATGATCGGCACGAACAACAGCGGCGTCGGCGAGAACTCCGTCGAGCAGGTCGCGGCCGGCATCAAGAACATCATCGACGCGATCCATAAGCGCACGCCCGACACGAAGGTCCTCCTCTTGGCCATCTTCCCCCGCGGTGCCGGCGAGGCCAACAACCCCGGCCGCGCCAAGAACAAGGCCGTGAACGACCTCATCGCCAAATTCCATGACGGCAAGAAGGTGCACTACCTCGACATCGGCCCGAAGTTCCTCGCCGCGGACGGCACGCTCTCGAAGGACATCATGCCCGACCTGCTGCACCTGAATTCCAAGGGCTATCAGATCGAGGCCGACGCCATCCGCGAGAAGCTCGCCGAGCTCGCCAAGTAAGGCGGACCACCGAGTCCGCTTTCTAGGCCGGCCCCACGGGGTCGGCCTTTTGCGTGCCTACTCGCCGGAGGTGAGGAAGGCGATGCGCTGGCGGCGCGGCGCGAACGCGAGGTAGTGGCGCGCGAAGAATTCCGCCCCCAGGATACCGTCGTAGGCCGCGGGCAGGATGTCCTTGCGGAGGCTGGCGGGTAGCCGACCGGTGCGGAGGTTGTCCGCCGCGAAGTCGGCCCCGAACTTCATGGGGACGTGGAAGGAATCCGTCTGGAACCAGCCGCCCAAGAAGTAGACGTGGAAGTCGCGGCCCTTGCCGGCGGAAGGGAAGCCTTCGATCACCGGGTGCTCCAAGAAGGTGAGCTGGAAGCCGGTGTCCAGGCGCAGGCGATACTCGCGGTCGCGCACGCCGGCCTGGATGCTGAGCTGGCCGTTCTCCGCTTGGAGCGCAAAGCTCTGCTCGCGGATCGGCGCGGCTTCCGTCGTCGCGACGCAGGTGCGTTTGGCGGCGTTCAGCGCCCAGTCGAACTCGCCGATGATGTCCATCCCGAGTAGGCCTGCGCAGGGGACGCCCAGGAATTGGACCAGCTTCGGCACGCCGATGATCGGCTTGCCGGGCTTGCCCGTCATGATGGGCTTCACGGCGAAGGTGCGGTCCGCGACCGTCAGGCTAGGCGTGCTGCCGAAGCTGACCGCCGTGCCGGTGTCGAACAGCCAACGCTGCTGGTTGATTTCGACGAACAGGTGTCCGCCTTGGAGATGGAGGGGGTAGGTGGCCATATCCGTGCCGCCCATCTTGGCTGTCCGCCGACACCCCACAAGTGGCTTCTGGCCATCTCCGTGTAAAAGAAGTATTAAAAACTATTTCGTCCGCCAACCAGCGGGCAGGTCGGGTAAGGTGGCGGTCAAGATCTCGTAGATCGCTTGGCGTTCCGCCGCCGGGAGATACGCATACTCAGGCGCCGGCTGCTCGGCCCGGAGCACCGCCGCCAAGCGAGTGAGGACCAGCGTGCGCAGTTCCGGCGGGAAGCCCTTGAAGGATTCGCTGTAGATGAGCGGGCTGCACCGGTAGCGGAACAGCCGCGTCTTGAGGTCGAGGTCGCGTAGGGCCCGCCCTTGTGCGTCGGCCCGCCGGCCTTTGGCGTAGCATTTCTCGAACTCGCCGTCGCCCTGCAGGCCTTCGGTGGGTGCGGCGGGTTCCTCGCGGCAGAGTAGGGCGGCGATCACTTTGTCGGCCTCGCTCGTGAGCGACACGAGCGTCGATCCCGCGAGCGGCGCGTCGGCCGGCAACTGGAGGATCTCCCGGGTGGCGGGCCAGCGGGCCAGCGAGAGGCGGGCCGTCTGGTTGGCGGCGGCCAAGACGTTGTGCACGTAGACCTGGTGGTCGTGGACGCTGAGGGCCACGATGTCGCTCGTGGGCTTCGGGTAGCGTCCGATGTCGAAGTGGTCCTTCAACGACTGCAGCGTGACGCCGCCCTTGCCGTCGGCGGTGCGGAAATCTTCCTCCGTCTTGCCGACGGTGTTGCCGCGGTGCCGGAAGGCGTTGGGCGCACCGGTGACATACCAGCCGCCCCAGCGGTCGGCGTAAGGGGTGTCGGGCTCGATGTTGGAGATGCTGGATCCGCTCAAGGCCTCGCCTTCGGCGTCGGGCATGATCGAGCGGGCGCGCAGGCTGGGGGTCCGCTCATAGCTCTTGTGGCACGAGAGGCATTGGTTGTCCCGCTGGAGCAAGGGCTTGGCGCCATCCTCCTGAGCATCGAGCAGGTAGAAGGTCGCCCCGAGGACGGGGTCGAACAAGGTCACCTCCATCGCTCCCCCTGGCACCCAGCCGACGTAGGCTTCATCCGAGAAGAAAAGCACGCGCGGGTTCTTGGGCCCAATGAGGGCGCGCTGGTGGCTGGTCTTGCTGAAGACCAGGATCTGCGAATCGACGGGCACGTCGAGCTGCTCGAGCAGCCAGCGGAGCCGGCGTCGCGCCGGCCAGCCGCGGATTTCGTCGGATTGTTTTTGGAACGCGGCGTTCAGCTTGGTCGCCCGGTCGTTCGGCAGGGTCGCCGAGTAGTTGATCGGCGGGTCTTCGAAGGGTTCCGCTTCTTGCCCTTGGGC
>RFQN01000153.1 GCA_009924965.1 Verrucomicrobiota bacterium | reverse complement strand
AGCCCTTCAACCGTTGGCGGCGAAGTACCGCTTCGCCAACGCTTGGGTCCCGCAGTCGCCATCCCCCGCGGCGATGACGTCGGCGTAGAGCTTCGCGGCCAGCTCGAGTCCTGGGAGCCGGAGGCCTTGCTCGCGACAGACGTCCAGGGAGAGGCCGATGTCCTTGACGAAATGTTTTACATAGAAGCCCGGGGCGAAGTCGCCCTTGAGCACGCGCGGCGCGAGGTTCGACAACGCCCAACTCGACGCGCCGCCGCCGGAAAGGGCCTTCAGGACGGCTTCCAAATCGAGTCCGTTGGCGCGCGCAAACGCCAAAGCCTCCGCCATCGCCACCATGCCCGAGGCAATGGCGATTTGGTTCGCCAACTTGCACAACTGGCCGGCGCCTGGTCCACCCTGCAGCGAGATCGTCTTGCCCATCGCTTCGAAGAGCGGGCGGGCGAGTTCATAGTCCGCCGCCGTCCCGCCGACCATGATCGTGAGCGTGGCTTCACGCGCGCCACGGTCACCGCCCGACACTGGAGCGTCCAGGGGACGGCAGCCTTGCGCCGTCGCCGCAGCGGCGAGTTGACGGGCCAAGCCCGGGCTCGAGGTGGTCATGTCGATGAGCAGGCAACCCGGACGGGCCGTCGACCGGAACGAGCGCCAGACTTCTTCCACATCATTCGGGTAGCCGACCATCGAGATCGCTGCGTCAGCCCCGCGCGCGGCCTCGGCAGGGGAATCCGCCCAACGAGCACCCGCCGCGAGGAGTTCGGCGGCCTTCGCCTTCGTCCGGGTGTAGACCACGACTTCATGGCCAGCCTTCAAGAGGTGACCTGCCATGCTCTTGCCCATGACCCCGGTGCCGACGAACGCGATTTTCATGGCCGCAGTGAAAGGAGGAATCCCCGCGTTGGCAAATAGGTAGGGGCAGCGGCGAGGGCGGAATCGAGGTCTGTATCGAGGGCAGAATCGAGGGAAGGGTCGTGGATGGGAATAGCGGCAGGCCTTTTCCGCGGCCGCACCCGAAGCGGTGCTGCCCATCCCAAGACCGCTTGCCCTTCCCTGCCAAATGCCCGAACCTCTGGCCATGGCCTCGGCCCCCCTCTCCGTCAGCGAACTCTCCGACGTGCTCAAAGGCCACGTCAACGGGCTCGGCACGATCGAGGTGCAAGGCGAGATCTCCGGCTACAAGACCTACCCTTCGGGCCATCACTACTTCTCGCTGAAGGACGCCGAGGCGAAGGTCGATTGCGTCCTCTACGGCTTTCAGGCCCGCTGGATCAAGGTGCCGCTCCGCGATGGCTTAAGCGTGGTGATGAAGGCCAAGGTCGATTTCTACGGCAAGAGCGGCAAGCTCTCCCTCATCGTCGACTCGCTCAAGCCCGCCGGCGAAGGGGACTTGTTCAAGAAGTTCACCGAACTGCTCGCGAAGCTGAAGGCCGAAGGGCTCTTCGAGGACGCGCTCAAGCGCCCGCTCCCGGAATTCCCGAAGACGGTGGCGTTCGTGACTTCGGAGATCGGCTCGGTCTGGCATGACTTCACCGAAGTCCTGAAGACCCGCGGCTGGCGTGGCACGGTCTGGCTGGTGCCAGCCCGCGTGCAGGGCGAAAGCTGCCCCGGCTCAGTGATCAACGGCCTCAAGCAGGCCAACGCGATCCCCGGCATCGACCTCATCGTCGTCGGCCGCGGCGGCGGCTCGCTCGAGGACCTCTGGGGCTTCAACGACGAAGCCCTGGTGCGCGCCGTCCGCGCCAGCGCCACGCCGGTGATCTCCGCCGTCGGCCACCAGACCGACTTCACGCTCTGCGACTACGCGTCCGACCGTCGCGCCGAAACACCGACCGCCGCCGCCGAGCTCATCGCTTCGGGCCAGACGAAGCTGCGCGAGCGGCTGCGTCTCCTGGAGTCCGAACTGCAACGCCACTCGCCCAAGGCGAAGCTGCAGTCATGGTACCGGGACCTCGACCTGCTCTACGCCAAGCTGGAGAGCACCGCGGAGGAATACCTCGCCGACCGACGCCATCGCCTGTCCGAACTCGGCAGCGACCTGCATAGGCTGTCGCCCAAGGCCCGCCTCGGGGTCTCCCGCGAGAAGCTCACGCAGCTCGGCAAGCGCCTGCAATCCGCGGGCTTCGAATCAGTGCTCGCCCGTGGTTACAGCATCGTGCGGGCCGCCGACGGCACCGTGATCAGCGCCAGCAAGGACGTGACCACGGGACGGAAGCTGCGCCTGAAGTTTGCCGACGGCGAAGCGGATGCGACGGGCGGCTGATGCCGAGGCCTCAGTAGGCCTTCGCCATCACCACGCGGCGGGCGCTGGGCTCGCCGGTGACCACGCACTTGCCGGGCTCGTCCTTGGCGTCGAGCGGGATGCAGCGGATGGTGACCTTGAGCTCTTCCTTGAGGCGCTTCTCGACTTCCTTCGAGCCGTTCCAGTGGCACAGCGCGAAACCGCCATGGATTTCGGGGCGCTCCGGGTTCTGGGCCGTGAAGTAGGCCTTCAGCTCTTCCCAAGTGTCGATCTCGCGGGTATGCGCGGCGCGGTGCGCCTTGGCGCGCGCCAAGAGGTTGTCCTGGATGGCCTGCAGGCGGGCGACGACGGTGGAGACGAACTCGGCGCGCGGGACGCCGGCCTTCTCGCCAGTGTCGCGACGGGCGACGAAGACGGCGTTGTTGGCGAGGTCGCGCGGGCCGACTTCGACGCGCAGGGGCACGCCCTTCTTGATCCAGCCCCAGGCCTTGTCGCCGCCGCGGATGTCGCGGTTGTCGATGGTGACGACGAGCTTGCGGTCATGGAAGCGCTGGGCGGCGAGCTCCTTCTGGAGCGACTGGCAATACTCGAGGACCTGGGCCTTGGTGGCGTCGTCCTTGTAGATGGGCATGATGACCACGTGCTGCGGCGCGAGGCGCGGCGGGGCGACGAAGCCGTCGTCGTCCGAATGCGTCATGATCATGCCGCCGATGAGGCGGGTGGAGACGCCCCACGACGTGGTGTGTGCGTACTGCTGCGTGGCGTTCTCGTCCTGGAAGCGGATGTTGCAGGACTTGGCAAAGTTCTGGCCAAGGTAGTGCGACGTGCCGGCCTGCAGGGCCTTGCGGTCCTGCATCATCGATTCGATGCAGAGCGTGTCGACGGCGCCGGGGAAGCGCTCGCCTTCGGTCTTGCGGCCCATGATGACGGGCATGGCCATGTAGTTCTCGGCGAAGTCCGCGTAGACCTTGAGCATCTTGTTGGTCTCCTCGACGGCTTCGACTTCCGTCGCATGGACGGTGTGGCCTTCCTGCCAGAGGAACTCGGCGGTGCGGAGGAAGAGGCGCGTACGCATCTCCCAGCGGACGACGTTGGCCCACTGGTTGATGAGGATCGGGAGGTCGCGGTACGATTGCACCCACTTCGAGTAGGTCTCGCCGATGATGGTCTCGGAAGTCGGGCGGACGATGAGGGGCTCCTCGAGTTCGCCGGCCGGGACGAGCTTGCCGTCGGGACCCGCTTCGAGGCGCGAGTGCGTGACGACGGCGCATTCCTTGGCGAAGCCGTCGACGTGCGCGGCTTCCTTCTGGATGTAGCTGACCGGGATGAAGAGCGGGAAGTAGGCGTTCACGTGGCCGGTCTCCTTGAACAGCGCATCGAGGTCGCGCTGGATGTTCTCCCAGAGGGCGTAGCCCCACGGCTTGATCACCATGCAACCGCGGACAGCGCTGTTCTCGGCGAGGTCGGCGTGCTTGATGACCTGCAGATACCACTCAGGGTAGTCTTCGGCGCGGGTCGGCGTGATGGCGGTCTTGGGCTTGGCGGCAGGCTGCTGGGACATGCCGCCACTAAAGAGCAAGGAATGACCCGAGGGCAAGAGGGATGGAGCAGGTCAAGGGCCTCCCCCGACCTACCCTCGCCGGGCCCGCCAAAAACGCGGGCGTCCGCTCAGGTCCGGCAAGCCACTGGCTTCCACATAGCCCAGCTGGCTCGAGAGCGCCGCCAAGGCGGCGTGCTGGTCGATGCCGGTTTCGCAGAGCACCCAGCCGCCAGACCTCAGATGGGCGGGCGCTGCGCTCAAAATCTTCCGCAAATCCGCCAGGCCCTCCTCCGGAGCGACCAACGCGGACATCGGATCGAACTGGCGCACCTCGGGTTCCGCCTCGGCGACTTCCGCGTCCGTGAGGTAAGGAGGGTTGGAGACGATGAGGTCATACGCGTCCGTAACCGCGCCGAACCAATCCGACTCCGCGAAGGCCACGCGGGCCGATAGGCCGCAACGCTCCGCATTCTCGCGGGCCAAGGCCAAGGCCTCGGGCGAACGGTCGACGGCTTCGACGACCCACGCGGGGCGCTCCGCGGCCAAGGCCAAGGCGATCGCCCCCGAACCCGTGCCGAGGTCGAGCACGCGCACGGCCTGCTCGGCAGGGAACAGCGCCAACGCTAGGTCGACCAGCTCTTCCGTCTCCGGCCGGGGGATGAGCGCGCGCTTATCCGACTTCAAGACGAGGTCGCGGAATTCCACTTGGCCGACGATGTG
>RFQN01000152.1 GCA_009924965.1 Verrucomicrobiota bacterium | reverse complement strand
TCTACCGCGTCGAGCTCACCGCTTCGCAGCCCCGCCTCACCTTCGCGTCGCCCGAATATTCGGTCAACGATTCGCACTACCGCCAGTTCATCGCCGTTCCGCGCGGCGGGCGCATGGCCCTGCTCGAGAACTTCACGCGCACCCGCGTCGGCGGCGACTACCGCTTCGTCGCCCCGGGCCTGCCCGCCGGCGTCAAGCTGATGACTGAACTCGCCCCGAAGGACCTCCCCAACATGCCGCTGCTCTTCGAAGCCGCCGCCGATGCGCCGTTAGGACAAGCCGTCGTGCCGCTGCGCCTGGAGCCCGTCGACCCGCAGAACAAGGTCGTTGGCCGCCTCCGCCAGAACTTCGACGTCGTCCGTGACGGCAATGTCATCTACCTGACCGACACGGAAGACCGCCTGCCGGTCGTGGTCGTCGAGGAGGCTCCCTATGCCTTGGAGATCGTCACGCCCAAGGTGCCGCTCGTGCAGAACGGCGTCTACGACCTCAAGGTAGTCGCCAAGCGCAAGCCCGGCTTCGACGCCGCCATCCGAGTGTTCATGGTGTGGACGCCGCCAGGCATCTCCGTGCTGGGCGAGATGACCATTCCCGCCGGGGCCAATGAATGTTCCTTCCAACTCAGCGCCAGCGCTGGCGTGGCCACCTCCGATTGGAAGTTCGTCGTCATGGGCGAAGCCGACGCCGGTAAGGGCCGCGTCTATAATGCTTCCCCGTTCTGCGTCGTGAAGACGCAGCCGACCTACGTGAACGCCCCGGCGTTTCCGATGGCGGCCATCGAGCAAGGGCAGGAGGGCATCGTGACGACGAAGCTCGAGCAGCTGCAGCCCTTCGCCGGTGAAGCCGTGGCGCGCTTGGTCGGCCTCCCCGACACCGTCGCGGTCGAGCCCATCAAGATCACCAAGGCGACCACGGACGTCGTCTTCCGCGTCAAGCCGACCAAGGACTGCTTCCCCGGCAAGATCGCCAACCTCTTCATCCAGGTCGATGTCCCCGTGGACGGCGGCACGACCACGCACCGTGTTGCGCTGGGCTCCAGCATCCGCGTCGACGCTCCCCGCAAGGCCGCGCCCGCCCCGGTTGCCAAGGCCGAAGCCCCGAAGGCCGAGGCCGCCAAGCCCGCCGCCACGCCCGCGGCCCCGGTCGTCCTTTCCCGACTCGAACAGCTCCGCCAGCAGGCTGCGGCGGGCAACAAGCAATGACCATGCCTTCCTTCCGACTGCTCTGCTCCTTCCTGCTCGCCGCGACCGCGGCCTGTGCCGCGCCCGCCGCCCCGGCTGACCTCGCCCCGAAGCTCGCCCAGCTCGAGAAGCTCGAGATCTTCCCGCCGGTGGTGTCGCTCGAGACCAAGCGCGACTTCCATCGCCTCGTGGTGCTCGCGACGTTCAAGGACGCCACGACCCGCGACGTCACCGCCTTCGCCAACCTCCATGTCGCCGACCCGAAGGTCGCCGCACTCGAGGACTACTCCGCCCATGCGGTCGCCGACAGCGGCGCGACCGAAGTTGTCGCCGAACTCGGCGGACTTTCCGCCAAGGTCCCGGTCAAGGTGAAGGACGGCCTCAAGGACCGGGCGGTCTCCTTCCGCCTCGATGTCATGCCGGTCTTCCTCCGCGGCGGCTGCAACCAAGGCGGCTGCCACGGCGCCGCGCGCGGCAAGGATGGTTTCCGTCTTTCGCTCTTCGGCATGGATCCCGCGGGGGACTACACCCGCCTGACCCGCGAGATGATCGGCCGCCGCATCAATCTGGCCATTCCAGAGGAAAGCACCCTCATCGAGAAGTCCATCGGCGCCGTGCCGCATACCGGCAACAAGCTCTTCGAGGCCGACTCCGCCTACAACCGCACTTTGCTGGAATGGATCGCCAATGGCGCCCACGACGACGCGCCGGACGTCGCCACGGTGACGGGCATCGAGGTCTTCCCGAAGCAGATCGTGCTCGAAGGCCCCAACGCCACCCAGCAGATCACCGTCCGCGCGACCTACTCCGACGGCACCGACCGCGACGTGACCAGCCTCGCGCTGTTCATGTCCAACAACGACCCGGTCGCCAAGGTCAGCAAGCAGGGGGTCGTCACGTCCGCCGAGCGCGGCGCGGCCTTCATGCTGGCCCGCTTCAACGTCTACAGCGTCACCGCCCAGGTCATCGTCATCCCGAAGGACCTCGTCTACGAGCGCCCGAAGGCCGAGGAATACAACTACGTCGACGCCGCCGTCAACGAGCGCCTGCACCGCTTGCGCATCGCCCCGTCCGGTCTCTGCACCGACGAGGAATACGTCCGGCGCGTCTACATCGACGTCATCGGCCTCTACCCGAAGCCCGAGGAGATCCGCGCCTTCCTGGCCGATAAGCGCCCCGACAAGCGTAGCCAGCTGGTCGACGTGCTCCTGCAGCGCAAGGAATTCACCGAGCTCTGGGTCATGAAGTGGTCCGAACTGCTGCAGATCCGCTCGGGCATCAACGGCGGGAACAACCAGCCGCCGTTCTACAAAAACGCGCTCCTTTACTATAACTGGCTGGCCGACCGCATCGGCCAGAACCAGCCGCTCAACGAGATCGTCGTCGACCTGCTGTCCGCCAACGGCGGCACGGTGTCTAACCCGCCGGTGAACTTCTACCAGACCGAGCTCGATAAGCTGAAGCTGAGCGAGAACGTCGCCCAGGTCTTCATGGGCATGCGCATCCAGTGCGCCCAGTGCCATAACCATCCGTTCGACCGCTGGACGATGAACGACTATTACGGCTTCAACGCCTTCTTCGCCCAGATCGGCCGCAAGAACACGGACGACCCCCAAGAGGTCATCATCTTCAACAACAAGAACGGTGAGTCCCAGCACTTCCTGACCAAGGCCAACGTGAAGCCGAAGTTCCTCGGCGGCGAGGAGCCCGACCTCAAGCCCGGTGACGACCGCCGCAAGGCCTTGGCCGAATGGATCGCCTCCCCGCGTAACCCGTGGTTCGCCCGCAACATCTCCAACATCGTCTGGGCCCACTTCTTCGGCGTCGGCGTCGTCGATCCCGTGGACGACGTGCGCGTGTCCAACCCGCCGTCCAACCCCGAGCTGCTCGACCTGCTCGCCCAGCGCCTGACCGACTACAAGTACGACGTCCGCAAGCTCGTGAAGGACGTGGTCAGCTCGGCCGCCTACCAGCGTTCGTCCAAGCCCAACGCCAGCAACGCCGGCGACAAGCTGAACTTCGCCCGCGCCCAGGTCCGCCGCGTCCGCGCCGAGGTCCTGCTCGACGCGATCTCGCAGATCACGGAGACCCCGAACAAGTTCCAGGGCCTGCCCATCGGCGCCCGCGCCGTGCAGATCGCCGACGGGGCGGTCAGCAACTACTTCCTGACGACCTTCGGCCGCGCCAAGCGCGAGTCGGTCTCGTCGAGCGAGGTCAAGACCGACCCGAACCTCTCGCAGGCCCTCCACTTGATGAACGGTGACGCCATCAACGACCGCATCCGCCGTGGCCGCGTCGTCGAGCGGCTCATCGCGGACGGCAAGTCGAACGACGAGATCGTGACCGACCTCTTCATGCGCGTCTTCGGCCGCGCGCCGCAGGCGAACGAGAAGGGCGCCGTCCTCGCGGCGGTCGCCGCCGACCCCGCCAACCGCCAAGGGGTCTTGGAGGATGCGTTCTGGGCCCTGCTCAATTCCAAGGAATTCGTCTTCACCCACTGATCCTGTGGCTGCCTCCTCCTCGCGTCTGGGCGCGCTCTCGCGTCGTTTCCTCCTGCTCGCCGCCACCGGCCTGTCGGGATTGTCCGCCCGGGGTCAAGAGGCCGCGGTCAAGCTGACCTACGACGACCATATCCGGCCTCTGCTGGAGAACAAATGTTTCTCCTGCCATAACCCGGATAAGAAGAAGGGCGGGCTCGACCTGACGAACTACGCGGCCTTGGTCGCGGGCGGCGGCGGTGGTGCGGTCGTCGATCCAGGCAATCCCAGCGGGAGTCGTCTCTGGACCTGCAGCATGCAGAAGGAAGAGCCGTTCATGCCGCCGGAAGGTTCCCCGTTGCCAGCCAAAGACCTCGCGCTGCTGTCCAAGTGGATCGCCGATGGGGTGCTGCAGAGCAAGGGCAGCGTCGCCCGTACGTCCAACAAGCCTAAGGTCGACCTCTCGCTTTCCGCCGGCGCAGGCAAGCCGACCGGCCCCGTCGCGCGTCCGGAACACGTCTTGCTGGAGCCTGTCGTGGTCACCCCGCGCGTCACGGCCGTCACGGCCATGGCGGCGAGCCCTTGGACTTCGCTCCTCGCTGTCGCCGGCCAGAAGCAGATCCTGCTCTACGACACCGAGTCCCGCGAACTCGCGGGCGTCCTGCCGTATCCCGAAGGCTACGCGCGTTCGCTCAAGTTCAGCGCCAACGGTTCGCTCCTCATCATGGGCGGCGGCCGCGGCGGTAAGTTCGGCCACGCCGTCGTCTGGGACGTGAAGTCCGGCCGGCGCGTCACCGAAGTCGGCAAGGAATTCGACCAGCTGATGTCGGCCGACATCA
>RFQN01000151.1 GCA_009924965.1 Verrucomicrobiota bacterium | reverse complement strand
TGCCGGCGCCGATTACGAGGACGTCGTAGGGTTCACGCATAGATGGGAGTTGATGAAATTCTGTCCGCGGGCGCCGTGGGCGGCGGTGCGGAGGATGCCTGCGGTTTCTTCCGGAGAGACGCCGTAGGCGGTGAAACTGCAATCGACGCCGACCGACTCGAGGAAGGCGCGCAGGGCTCCCGCCGGGTTCGACTCCTGCGGCCCGAAGACCTCGGCCAAGACCGCGTCGCGGCCGGGGTCCGAGCCTTGGGCCATCGACCAGACCAGGGGGAGCGGGAAGGAACAGGCGATGCCGTGCGGCACGCCAAACCGCAGGGTCAAAGGGTAGGAGATGGAATGGGCCAAGGCGGTCTTCGTGTTCGAGAACGCCAAGCCCGCCAAGAGGCTGCAGCGGGCGACCTCCCGACGAAGCAGCAGGCTGCGCGGGTCGTTGAGGAGTCGAGGCAACGCGGCGATCAGCCCGCAGGCGGCCTCGACCGCCAAGGCGTCGGAGATGGGGTTGGCGTTGCGGTTCCAGATGGCCTCCAGCGAGTGCGACAACGCGTCCAACGCGCTGGCGCGCGTCACGGCATCCGGCAGGGTCATCGTCAGCACGGGGTCCACCAAAGCCACTTCGGCCCATAAGGCCTCGGCGTGCAGCGAAAGCTTGGTCGGGACGGCCGACGTGCGGTCCCAAAGCGTCGCCCAAGGCGTGACCTCGCTCCCGGTTCCCGCCGTGGTGGGCACCGCGATGAGCGGGCGGGCGGCGACGAACGCCGGCGCCTGTCCCGCGCGCATGGCCGCCAAGACCTCAGCGAAACATCCGGAGGACGTCCGGCCCAGCAGGAGTTTGGCCGAATCGATGGTCGACCCACCGCCGACGGCGACGACGACGGCCTCGGCGTGACGTTCCCAAAAAGCGGCGTAACGCGCCTCAACCCATGGGACGCCCGGGTTCGGCTCGACGTCGTCGAGGACGCCGCGCAGCTGCGGTCCGAGCAGCCGTCGCAGTTGCGGCAACAGGCCAGTTGCCTCAGCTTCCGGAAAGGTGATGACGACCGCGGGACGTCCACGGAGGACCTCCGGGAGGAGCTGCAACGCCCCCTCGCCGAACCGGACATCGACGGGGTTATGGTAGCGAAGGGTCGGCGGTGTCATCAGATTTGGCGACGGCGCAGGAGGGACGAGGCCCAGTCGGTCAAGGAGACCAGCAGGACGATGAGGATGAGGACCGCGCAGGCCTGCGCGTATTGGAAGCTGCGCAGGAGCTCGTAGAGCACCACGCCGATGCCGCCGGCGCCCACCATCCCGACGACGGAGGCGGAACGGATGTTGGCTTCCAGGCGATACAGGGCGTAGGAGGTCCAGAGCGGGAGCACCTGCGGGAGGACGCCGTAGAGGATTTCCTCGAGCGCGCTGGCGCCGACGGCTCGCACGCCCTCGACCGGGCGCGGGTCGCTGGCTTCGACGGCTTCCGCGAAGAGCTTGCCCAGCGAACCCGTGGTGTGCACCCAGAGCGCCAGGACGCCCGCGAAGGGCCCTAGGCCGACGACGACGATGAACAGCATCGCGAAGACCATCTCGTTGATGGCCCGGCAGGCGTCGAGGATGCGCCGCATCGGCAGACGCACCCAGGCAGGGGCGATGTTCTCGGCGCTCAGTAGGCCGCAGGGCACGGCGCAGGCCACCGCGAGCAGCGTGCCCCAGAGGGCGATGTGCACCGTGACGAGGGTTTCGGAAAGGTAGACGCGCCAATCGCGGAAATCCGGCGGGAAGAATTCCGCCGCGTACTTGCCGGCATTGCCAAGGCCACCGACCAACGCGCCCGGCCGGATGTCGGCGCCGCGCCAAGCCCACCCCAAGAAGAGCAGGACGAACGCCCAGAGGAAATACTCCCAGAGGCTTCGCTTAGCGGGGGCTGGCGACGTTCGGTCCACGGCTTAGCGGGCGGCGGCTTCGAGCTCGGCCAGCCGGCGTTCCAACGCCGCCAGCCGGGTCCCGCGTTCCGCCGGCGACAGGTCGGGGTCGGACTGGACCCTGAACTTCTCCAAGGTCACCGCCGTGAGGCGCACCGAGATAAGCTGGCGGTTATCGGAGGGACGGAAACCGGAGATTTGCTGGAGGCGGGCCAGCACGGCCTTCTCGCGCTCGTCCTTGCCGTAAGCGAAGAGGAAGTCACGGAGCTTCTGCTTGGTGGCGTCGGAGAGGTCGCGGCGCCACACGATCGGGTCGGACGGAATCGGCTTCGAGGTCCAAAGGACGCGCACCTGGGCGAACGTCTCGGGATTCGCGGCCTTCATCTTCTCCAGGCCGACGCTGTAGTTCGTGGCGACGTCCACCTGCTTGTTCACCACGGCGAGGAGATTGCCGCCGTGCGTCGAGCTGCGGGTGATGCGGAACGCCTGGCGGACGTCCACGCCGCGCGGGGCGAACAGTTCGCAGAGGGGAACCAGCGTGCCCGAGGTGGATTGGGGGTCGCCCAACCCGAAGCTGAGCTCCTTGCTCCGCGCAAACATGTCGTCGATCGACCGGATCGGGCTGTCGCGATGGGTGATGATCACCGAGGTGTATCCGGAGCGGCCGGAGAGGTCGATGAACTGCGCGAAGACCTCGCCCTCCGAGCGGTCGACGGTCTCGATCGCAGCCTTGGCGCCCAACCAAGCCACTTGGATCTTGTTGAAGCGCATGGCCTCGACCAGCCCGGCGTAATCGGTGGCGTAGAAGCCCTTGACCTCCAAGCCGGTGGCCTTGGACATGTCGGCGAGGAAGGGGTCCCAGTTTTGCTTGAGGGCATTCGAGGAATCGGTGCCCAAGATGCCGAAGGCGATGTCTTCGGCTCGGGCAGGGGCGAGGGCAGCGCAACCGGCGGCCAAGAGGGCGAGGAGGGTCTTCATGGGATGGGGGCGAAGTCTTCGGGGGCCGCGAGGAGCTCGTCCACAGCGGTGCCGTAAAGGTCGCGCAAGGTGGCCGCGCTGAGGTCGTTGGCGCGGCCGTCATGCACGACGTCCCCGTTGCGCAAGGCGACGACGCGCTGGCAGTAGCGGCGGGCGTAGGCGACTTGGTGCAGCGACACGACCACGGTCACGCCGTGCTCGCGGTGGATCCGGGCGAGGATCTCCATGACGTTGCGGGCGCTCTCGGGGTCGAGGGAGGCGATGGGTTCGTCGGCCAGGATGACGCGGGCCTGCTGGACGAGGCAACGGGCGATGGCCACCCGCTGCTGCTGACCGCCGGAGAGGGTGCTTGCGCGACGGTCGGCGAAATCGGCGAGGCCCACGGCGGCCAGGGCGTCACGGGCGACCTCAACCTCCTGGTCGGAGAACCTACGGAAGGCGCTCCGCCAAGTCGGGACCCGCGCCAGCAAGCCGATGAGGACGTTGGTCAGGACGTCCAGTTGTCCGACGAGGTTGAACTGCTGGAAGATGCAGCCAATCTCGGCCCGGCGCACGCGTACTTCGGAGACGACCTTGCCGTCGGACTGGATGGGCGCGCCGCCGATGGCAATGGGGCCCGAACCGGCATCGGCCGCCATGAAACCCGGCAACAGCCGCATCAAGGTGGACTTGCCCGAACCGGAGGCGCCGAGGAGCGCGACGCATTCGCCGGCGGCGATTTCCAGGCTCAGGCCACGCAGGACGGGCCGGCCAGCGACATAAGACTTCGAGACGTCGCGGATGGACACGCTGGCCCCCAAGGCTGGCTGCGAAGGCAAGGTCATGTGCGGAAGGCGAGGCCTAGCGCGGCGGGAACCTCGTTGAGGGAACCGACGAGGTGCGTGGGGCGATGGACCGCGAGCTGTTCGCGGGTGTGACTGGGCCCGGCGATGGCCACGTTCCAGCCCGCGCCGGCGGCGCGGCCTTCGCCGATGTCGCTCGGCGTATCGCCAACATGCGCGCACCGGCTGGGATCCGTCACGCCGCAGCGGCGCATGGCTTCGCGGAAGAGGTCGGCGGACGGACGGCCTTGCGCGACCTCGTCGCTCGTGACGACTGCGTCGAAGGTGCTCGGGACGCTCCATCCTAGGCGGGCGAAGATGACCTCGACGGTCGGGCGGGAGAAGCCGGTGTCTAGGGCGACCTTGATGCCGCGGTGGCGAAGAGCGGCGAAGATCTCGTCGGCGCCTTCCATCGCGCCGACCGAGGGATGCGAGCGGTAATGCTCGTTGATGGCGCGGAGGAACTCGCGGTGCATTTCGCTGACCAAGCCCGGGGTGACTGCCTTGCCGACGCCGCGCTCCAGCGAAAGGGCCGCCAGCTCGGCGATGGCCAAGGGCTTGGACATTCCCATCCGGGTATTGGCCAGGGCTTCGTCGCAGTAGTAACCGCCCGACCGCAAGGCGTTGCTCAGGCAACGGGCCACATCGCTGCCGTCGCGCACCGTGGTGCCTGCCATGTCGAAGACAACCAGCACAGGTGGGACGGGTTTTTCCATGCGATTATTCTACCCTCCACTCGTCACAATCCTGTGCCAGCCCCGTGACTCTTCCGCCCCCTACCATCGGCGCCGCTCCCCCGCCCCGAC
>RFQN01000016.1 GCA_009924965.1 Verrucomicrobiota bacterium | reverse complement strand
CGCTCGGCGCTCGCCTCATGATCATGACGGACGCGCAGTTGACGCCGGCCTTGCTCAGCCTGCAGCCCGAAGCCTTGGCCGCTATCCCGGCTTCCGTGGCTCTCGGCCAACGTGCCGAGGAAGGTGCCCTCCTGCGTCGCCTGGAAATGCGCCGTTACGACCGCGCCGGCTACAGCGTCTACTACAGCGAAGCCTTCGCCCTCGCCACTTCCTCCAGCTTCAAGGGCGGCTCCGGTTCTGGGGCCACGCCTTTCGACTCGACCGTCACCGGCGCCATGGGCGGCCTGATCAAGGACCTCAATCCTTGGTCCGTGGCCGGCTTCTCTGCCGGCTACACCAAGAGCAAGTCCAACCTCACCGCGGGCGGCGCTTCGGCTGGCTCGGTCAGCGGCAATGCCTACCGCCTCACTGGCTTCTTCTCGTCCATGCTCGGCGAGCGCAAGGATTCGCTCTTCGTCGATGCCGGCGTGTCGATTGGCACTTCGACCAACAAGTCGTCGCGCACGACTTTCCTGGGGACCGAGACGGCCAGCCCCAAGGCGAACTCGTACGGCGGCTTCGCGCGCTTCGGCGCCGGCTATGCCACCAAGGCCGGTGTCAGCTTCTCGCCGTATGTCGGCGTTGATTTCGCCAAGGTCAGCGGCAGCGGCTTCACCGAGTCGGGAGATGTTTCGGCCCTCGTCGTGAGCTCCTACTCCTACACTTCCGCGCGCGCCACGCTCGGGACCGGCATGACTTGGCTCAGCGTCGGTGACGGCGAGACCCTGAAGTTCTCCCTCGATTTCGAAGCCTTCTCCGAGCTCGGCGGCGGCAAGACCACGGATATCTCCGCCAGCTTGGGCGGCATCGGGTTTACCTCGCATGCCAACGTCTCGGCCGGCAGCGGCTTCCGCGTCGCCCCGTCGTTCACCTACGGCCCGAACCCCGATTCCGCGTACTACCTGACCCTCTCGCTCGAAAAAGCGGGCGCGACCCAGACCACCGGCTTCGAACTCGGCTACCGCCGCCGCTTCTAATTCTCCTTACCTGCCATCCACGCAACGCGCCTCGTCATGAAACTCTCCCGCAAGTTCCTCGTCCTCGCCTCGGCCGCCCTCGTCGGCGCCTTGCCCTCGGCCCGCGCTGACGTCACCATCAAATACCAGCCGGTGAGCAATCCCGACGTCGTCCTGGTCGGTACGGCGATCACGGCCACCAACCTCGGAGCCCCGGGCTTGCTCGCCCAGCCGACCGCCATCCAGCAAGGCCTTAAGACGGTCACGTCGTTGAACGTCGGTGCAGGCACGTCCTTGACCGTCAACCAGCTGGTTGACGCGACTACGACGACGAAGTTCCTGAGCGCGAGCAACGACGCCGCCGTCGACGCGGGTCTTTTCGCGACGTTGCCGACCTTGGTGAAGACCGGTGGCGCCACGCTCCAGTACGACGCTTTCCGCGACTTCAATTACCTGGCGAACAACACGTTCAAGATCGCTCCGCCGGCCGCGCCGGTGTTGCCGAACGACCTGCGTGCGCAGGCCGCCTTCTCGGGGATCGTGCTCGTCAACCAAGGCACCTTGCAGGTGTCGGGCTACCTCAACCAGTGGGCTAACTATGGCGTGGCCAACCCCACCGGCTTCACGGCGCGCATGGCCGGCGCCGGCGCCGTGCTCCTGCAGGGCTCTTCGACCCTCAGCTTCCAGGGAACGGCCTACAACGTCGTCAGCGCCGGTCCGTCCCTTGGCGACAACCAGCTCTCGAACCCTTCCAGCCCGCTCCTCTTCCGCCTCAACTACGTTCACAACCTCTATTCTGGCACCTTGGCCAACTTCCTGGCCGGGAACGACGGCACGGACGTGAACACGGTCCTCGATGTGGGCAAGGACGCTGACTATATCGCGAACGTCCACATCGATGATGGCGTCGTCGGTTCGGTAGGCCGTATCGACGGCGCGGGTCGCGTCTACAAGACCGGCAGCGGTTCCTTCACCATCCTGAACACCAGCCGCGCCACGGGCGACGTCTTCATCGGCGGCGGCGACCTTGTCCTCTCCGACCCCAACAACCTCGCCTTGCGCCTGGCTTCTTCCGTCAACCTCATCGGTTCGGACGGCTTCCATACGGGCTTGGCCCGCGCGGATGCGGCCCCGGATTCCGGCGGCACGACCGAGTGGCGCCCGGGTTACCTGCCGCCCCGCGTCGCCCCGCAGCTGAGCATCACGACCAACCAGACCATCCGCAACTTCCAGTCCCTCTGGGGCGAAATTGCGACGAACATGTGGGTCGCCGCCACGGGCGCGGGCACCGTCGTCGACATCGCCTCGGGCACGTCCTTGACCGTCCTGCAGGACGCCAATCACGACGGCTACTTCACCGGCAGCATCAACGGCGGTCTGGGCAAGTTCGTGAAGGACGGCGTGGGTTCCCTCGCCTTGATGGGCCAGAGTTCCACGGTCGGCGAAATCAACATCGTCGGCGGCAAGATCATCTCCAACGTGCAGAGCTTGGGCTACGGCCGCGTCGTCATCGGCGCCGCCGGCACGCTCAGCATCGTGCAGAACAACGCCGGCACGCTCCGCGCCCAGATCAACGGCGCCGTCGGCTCCACCCTCACCGTCACGCCGCAGGACCTGATCGTCAGCACGGTTTCGGCCGGCGCCACCACCAGCAGCATCCCGCCGAACGTCGGCAACGGCCAGCTCGGCGTCATCGACATCTATAACCAGCAGCAGGACTTCTACGGCCAGGTCATCGTCAAGGATGGCATCACCTTGGCGTTCTCGTACGGCAAGGACGACACCTTCATCCACGCCTCGAACATCGTGCTCAACTCGGGCACCAGCGGCCGCGAGACCACGATCCGCTTCAACGACACGACCCAGACGGTCAACAACCTCTCGGGCGACGCGAACACGCGCATCGAGCTCGGCCGCGGCTCGATCACCATCAACCAGACCGCCGCCACGACCTACGCCGGGAAAGTCACGGGCGCCGGCAACCTGATCAAGGGCGGCAACAGCGCCATGACCTTGGCTGGCCTGAGCAGCTATTACGGTGCGACCGTCGTCAAGGCCGGGTCCCTGTCCTCGACCGCGACGGATGGCATCATCAACAGTTCCGGCTTGGTGCTCCTGAACGGCACGACCTTCACCGCGTCGGCTAACCAGACCGTGGGGGCGCTCTTTGGTCAGGCTGGTTCGACCGTGTCCTTGGTCAACGGCGCCACCTTGACGGTCGGCAAGACCGCCGCCCAGGTCACGCAGCTGAACAACGCCCTGACGAACTTCACGGGCGTTTCGCCGGACGCCAATCCGGCCTACTTCCTCCAGACCGACGTCGGCACCTCCGCCGTCGCCGGCATGTCGCAGGCGAACACCATCGGCTTCCTCCGCACGGTCCTCGGCGAGCCGACGACCTTCACGCCGATCACCGGTTCGGGCACGACGCTCATCGTCAAGAACACCTTCGGCCTCGCCGTCGGACAAACCGTGACCGGCGCGGGGATCACCGGCTCCGCGACGATTGCCTCCATCAGCGCGGCGCCATCGGCGCAGGCGTCGCAGACCGTTGCGGGCACCCTCTTGCCGCTGGCGAATACGACCGGCTTCCTCGTCGGCATGCCGGTTTCCGGTACGGGCATTCCTGCCGGCACGACGATCGCCGCGGTCGGCATCGGCAGCGTCACGTTGAGCGCGCCGACCACCATCGCCGCCACCGGGTTCATTAGCGGCACGTCCGCCGTCACCTTGAGCAGCGCCTTGACGGGTGCCGCCGCGGGCGCGTACGCCCTTTCGCCAGTCACCACGGATGCCCAAGTCTTGGCCTTCCGCGGCGTCATCTCCGGCAACGGTGGGTTGACCAAGGTCGGAGACCAGACCCTCTTTCTCCAGAACGCCAGCACCTACACGGGAGCGACCAACGTCAACGGCGGCACGCTGCAGATCGATTATAACACCCTCACGGGCACCTCGGGCATCAACGTCGGCATCGCCGGCAACTTGTCCATCAACGTGAACTCCGGCACGGCGACCTTTGGCCGCTTGCTCAGCGGCCCGGGTTCCTTGACCAAGGTCGGCGCCGGGACGCTCGTCATCAACTCCACCACCGGTTGGGTCAGCGGCGCCATCAATATCCTGAACGGCACGCTCGAGTTCAACCCCGGCTCCTTGTCCGCCATCACCGGCGGCCAGCTGAACGTGGACGGCGCCGGTTCGTTCCTCATCCACACCCCGACGGACCTCGCGTGGACGGGCAACTTGGCCGGCTCCGGCACGGTCACGAAGACGGGCCCCGGCACATTGTCGATCATCGGCAACGTCAACCTGGCCGAAGACGTCAGCGGCATGGGCTTGCTCCTCGTCCAAGCCGGCAAGGTCTACGCGACCAACTTGCCTACCTTGCTGGCTACGCCGGCCGTGTACGGGAACCTGGACCTCGCGGCGGGCACGACCTACCGCGACACCGTCTCCAGCGCCACGGGTAGCCAGACGGTCTTGAGCTCGCTCATCAACATGAGCAGCACGGTTGGTTTCGCCGTCGGCCAGACGGTGAGCGGCCCGGGCATCCCGGCCGGCGCCAAGATTGTTTCCCTGACGGCCAACTCCATCACGCTCAGCGCGGTCACCACCGCCCTGTCGAACGGCACCGTCCTCGTCCAGGAGACCTTCGGCGACAACGTCACCGGCGACATCACGGGCACGGGTACTTTTGAAAAGGCCGGGCTAGGCAACCTCACGATCGGTTCCCAGCTCAGCTTTGAAGGAGACGTCGTCGTCAAGGCCGGCACGCTCACCATCGGTATCGACGACGCGTTGGACAACGTCAACTCGATCACCTTGGAGGCCAACACCAAGCTGCTCGCCCCGCGTATCCTCGGCGTGCCCGCCACGCTCAACCTCAACAACCTCTCGGGCGCCGATACCTCGGTCATCGACGCCGATCAGGCGACGTTGACCTTCACCGCCGCCGCCGGCACCACCAAGGCGTATGCCGGTCAGATCATCGGGTCGCCCGACATCGTCTTCAACGAAACGCGTCCAGCGGGCAGCACCGCTGCGCTCGGCACGCTGAGCCTGATCCGTCCCGCTGCGTCGCCGAACGTCATCCACGCGATCGATGTCCAGTCCGGCATCCTCATCGGAACCATCGCCGGTTTCGGCGGTGCGACCTTGAACGTCGAAGCCGGCGCCAAGATCGGCTTCAACAACGACGACACGGTGAACGCGCAGACTTACGGTGGCGCCGTGACCGGCGCTGGCACCATCCTCAAGACCGGCGCTGGCCAGATCACGCTCTCCAACGGCACGGTCACGGCTTCGGCCTATGAAGTCCTGGGCGGTAAGCTCACCGTCGTCGATACGCGCGCCAACGGCGCCGGCCCCACGGCGATCGACTTGATCAACGCCACCATCGCCGGCGGCGCCACCTTGGAAGTCAGCCTCAGTGGCGGTCGCCTGCGCAACCTGGGCGCCCAGATCCAGGGTGTCTCGCCCGCCTCGCAGGGCACGCTGCAGATCTCGAACACCACGCTCACGGCCCAGAACAGCGACGTCTACCTGACGGCCGCCCCGTCTTTGTCGGCCATCACCTTGGGCGATTATGTGCGCCTCCATCAGAACGGCCAGACGGCCATCGCCGGCGTTAATGGCTCGGCTCTCTCTCGCCTCGACTTCGACACCGGCGGCGCGGTCACCGTCAACCAGGCCCTCGACACGAGTTTCGTCGGCACCGTCACCGGCGCCGCTTCCCAGCTGACCATCGTCGGCGCTGGCCGTGCGAGCTTCACCAACACCGCCCTCGCCACCCAGTTGGGCTCGACCATCACGCTGACCGTCGGGAACGGCACCACTGCGGGTAACCTTGAGATTGATTCCCGCTACACGAACGCCACGGCGTTGAACCTGAACGGCGGCTCGCTCGCCGTCAATGTGGCGACCGGCTCGCCGACTACCTTCAGCACGACGTTGCTGGGTGCGGCGGGTGCCGTGAAGTTCATCAAGACCGGTGCAGGTTCGCTCAACGCGAACGCCGGCTCCGTCGCGGATGCGGTCTTCTCTTCTTATGAAGTCGAAGCGGGTACGCTGCTCGTCACGCCCGTCGCCAATCAGATCCTGGGCGGCCGCAACATCGCCTTGAAGGGCACCGGCACCTTGGCCATCCAGCAGGACGCCACCGTGACGTCGTTGGGCACGTCCGGCTTCACGTCCAGCACGACCGCCGGCACCATCAACGTCCTGGGCGCGACGTCCGGCCCGACGGGCACGTTGACCATCACCGGCTCTTTCTCGAGCGGCCTCAACCTGCAGTCCGGCGCCAAGGTCGTTCTCGGGACGACGGGCACGGCCGCCATCGGCATCAGTGGCGGAGTCACCGTCGGCGCCGGCAGCACCTTGGGCGGTCAGGCCATCATCGGCACGACCTTGGCCAACGCGAACCTCGTCAACAACGGGACGCTCGCGCCGGGTTACTCGCCGGGCATCGTGACCGTCAACGGCAACGTCACCAACACCGGGGCCTTCGTCATGGAGCTTTCGGCCACCCAGGCCAATGGCACCTATAACGACCAGGTCCTCTTCACCGGCACGGCCGACCTGAACAACGGCGGCACCGGTTCGATCACGTTGAAGCAGTATGACGCGACCCCCAGTTCCCCGGTCGCCCCGGCCTTTGGCCAGCGCTTCGTGCTCTTC
This sequence comes from Verrucomicrobiota bacterium, assembly GCA_009924965.1. Lineage (GTDB taxonomy): Bacteria > Verrucomicrobiota > Verrucomicrobiia > Opitutales > UBA953 > UBA953. Next base: position 7,524 of record RFQN01000016.1, on the reverse strand, counting down.
AAGGATACGAGCGGCGCCAACGCGAGCAGCTTCACGTCGCTGATCCCGTCGACCCAGATTACTTCCCAGGGCATCAGCCCGTTCCGTTACGTCCTCTCCTACCCGACGGATGCGAGCGGCCAGGTCGGTGAACTTGCCGTCTATGTCGTCCGCGCGCCGTCCGACTACGACGCCTTCAAGGCCCCGGCTTCCTTGCTCGCCTCGATCAAGTCGATCACGCAGGTGAATTCGGTCTTCGTAAGCAACGGTGCGGACTTGAGTTTCGGCACCTCGGACGACGTCTACCGCTCCACTCCGGGCGCGAGCTACAACGCCGTCGGCGCCGGCTTGGCGATCTTGGGCGACGCGGCCCTGCAGACCGCCCTCGACAACCTCACGCCGTACGGCGCTTCCGGGACGGTCACGGCCGCCGGCACGCTCTTCCAGCAGAACATCGACAGCGCTGCGCGCCGTTTGGAGCTGCGTCGTTTCGACCGCTCGAGCCTGACCATCCTCTCCAACGAGTGGTACGTGGACACGATCGGCGGCAAGGCCACGGTCGGCGCGACGGGCGAGCTCCAGAACAAGGCCACGACCTATGGCGTCACCGCGGGCCTCACCAAGCAGGTCGGCGTCGATGGCGTCGCCGGCTACTCGCTGACCGCGGAACACTTCTCGCTCTCCAGCGACACGACGACCCGCGCCTCGGGCACGGGCTTCGCGGCCAACGCCTATGTCGGCACGGTCGCCTTGCGCGGCCAGCTCTCGCTCGACGCCGGTGCCTCGGTCTCGCACCTGTCCTCGACCATCACGCGTACTTCGGTCATCGGCACCGGCAACACCAACGCCTCGACCCCGAATGCTCTGACCTATGGCGTCTGGGGCCGTCTCGGCACCGTGATCCCGCTGAAGTCGACGGATACCTACATCACGCCCTTCATCGGCGTGCAGTATTCTTCCACGAAGCTTTCGAGCATGGCCGAGACCGGTCAGGCGGATGCGATGACCGTTTCCTCCGGTTCGATTGCGCAGTCGTCGGCCCGCATCGGCACCGGCTTCCACCACATGTGGGAGGAAGGCCGCGGCGATTGGCGCTACCGCCTTTCTTTGGACCTCGGTTACGTGAAGCAGCTCTCGGGTGAGTTCGGCGACTTCACGTCGGCGAACACCACGGGCATCAACACGACCTACACCTCCAGCCTGCGGATCAACGCCGGCTCGGGCTTCTACGCCAGCCCCTCCCTCAACTTCGGCCCGAACGAGAATTCCACCTTCTCGATCGGCTTGTCCTACGAGAAGGGGAATGGGAATTCCCTCGGGGTGAATGCTGGCTACCGCAAGCGGTTCTAAGAAATACCCAGAAAACGCCTAAAATCAGGGGTGCGTCGCGGGACGCGCCCCTTTTTTGGTCCATCGCCTAAAAACTTGACCAAGGGGTGCCGGTCCGTAAGTTCCCACTCTCCACCGGAAGCCCCCTTCGTCTAGCCCGGTCCAGGACACCTCGTTTTCACTGAGGTAACTGGGGTTCGAATCCCCAAGGGGGCGCCAAGGTGGAAGTCTTTCAGCCGGCTGTGGTCTCTAGGACCACGGTCCGGCCTTCTTTCCGGGCGGTTTCCGCGGCAAAGGCCATGCGGTGGCTTTGGATCGAGACATCCAGGGAAGTGCGCATCGCGGACGCGTCGGCTCCCGTCAGCTCGGCATGCAGCGTCGCCATCAGCCCCGCATCCCCGCCGCCATGTCCGGCATAGCCCCCGGTGGGCGTCTCCACCGAGATTTTTTCGGCGGGCTGCTTCCAGCCATGGGGCGTGAAGACCAAGTCGCAACCGAGGTGCTGCTTCACGAAGGCGCCGCCCCGCAGCACGCCTTTGGTCCCGAAGACTTCGAGGTGCCGGCCCTCTTCGAACGCCGTCATCGTGAACGTGGCCGTCACGTCATCCGTGAACTTCAGCGCCAGCACCTGATGGTCGACCACATCGTTGTCGCAACGGAAGGCGCAACGCCCCCACGGGCTGGTCCGGAGCCATGCGAAGATTTCTTCGTCGGTGGCTTCTTTGGCGCGGTCGAAGACCATGCCGAGCCAGCGGCGGCCCTCGGGCTGCGCGTAGCGATGCGCATCGTAGGGGCATTGGCTGGCCGCCGGACAACCGTCGGTGCAGCGGGCCGGCGCGCCCGCAGGCGCATGGGCGGCGGTGAACTGCGAGAGCGCGCCGTGCGAAGAGACCGCCACGCAAGGCCGATTGATCAGCCAGGCCAAGAGGTCCATGTCATGGCAGCTCTTCGCCAGGATCATCGGGGAAGACTGGGCTTCGACGGACCAATGGCCGCGCACGAAAGAATGGGCCTGATGCCAAGGCTGGACCCCTTCGGTGAAATTCGCGGTGACGATTTCTCCGAGGATGCCCGAGCGGAGGAGGCTTTCGACCTTGGCGTAGAAAGGCGTGTAGCGGGACATGGCAGACGACCACGCGGCGACCCAGCCGGCGGGCGGCGGCCTGGACGGCGAGGACGTCTTCCAGACGATGCGCGATGGGTTTTTCCAGGAGCAGGTCGGAGCCGAGCTCCATCGCCTGGATGGCATGGGCCCGGTGCTGGGCGTCTTGGGTGCCGATCACCACGACATCCGCGGGGCGTCCGGCGGCGAACATCGCCTCCGTGGATGCATACCCTTTGAACTCCGCCGGGCGCGCGGCCTTGCTCCGGATTGCCTCGACTCGCCCGGCGACCGGGTCGGCCCCGGCGACGAGGTCGAAGCAGTCCGGCATCTCGGCGGCAATCCCCGCGTAGGTGCGGGCACGAGATCCACAACCGCAGAAGGCTAGGGTAAGGCGTCGCATGAGGGGGTGGTCTGGAAATAGCCCCCTTCGCAGGGGGTGGCAAGAATGCGGAGGGTAGGGGGCCTGGGTTCTTTAACTCATTCAGGTAAAATGCCCTTGCGTATGTTCAAAAATTATTGAAACATCTTCGCAGTCGCCCGCAGGTCCCATGACGCCCCCCTCTGCCAAGCTCAAAGCCCGCCGGAAAAGTCGGCCAGCCTTTGCTCCTTTAAGTCCCCATGAGGTCGAGTTGGCGGAGTTTTTTGTCAGAATGGCAGCCATATTGGGGGTGCCGCGCTCGGTCGCGGAGATCTATTCTTTGCTGTATGCGTCTTCCGAAGCGGTGGATTTTGACCAAATCCAAGGCCGGCTTGGAATGAGCAAAGGCTCTGTCAGTCAAGGACTTAAGTTCTTACGCGACCATGGGATGATCCTCTCGGTGAAGCCTCCTGGCTCGCGGCGTGAGCGCTGGCAACCCACCCCTTCCTTGGCCGCCTCGCTCGTGACGCTCCTGCGCAGCCAGGTTTTGCCAGCCCTGGAGCAATCGAGTCCTAGCCTCGAGCGCATCCTCCAAGGCGCTCAAGGCAGCCAAGTTTCCCCCGAGGTGATTGAACGGCTGACCCGGCTCCGCCGCTGGAACGCCCGCGCCCTCGAGCTCTTTCCTTTGATGCTCCCTCCTCCGAGGGAGTCCTGAAGTTTTTGGCCGGGATACCGGCTGACAGTCGATTCCTCCCTCACGTGCGGCGACCATCGCCTCCACGTGCGGTAGCCTGCCCGGATGACGCAAAAGACTTCCCCTGTTCTTTCAGGCTACCCAACCGCGTCAGTTATCCCTATCCCCATCCCTCGGCTATCATGCGCATCGCCATCACCAGCGGTTATTTTGACCCCATGCATCGTGGCCACCTCGAGTTGCTCGAGCTGTCCCGCGCCCAAGGGGATGCCCTGTGGGTCATCGTCAATAACGACGCCCAAGGCGCCTTGAAGAAGGGCAAGTCCTTCATCGACCAGGACACCCGGCTCGCCGTCACCGCGGCGCTGCGCATCGTCGACCGCGCCGTGTTGGCGATCGACCAGGACGGGTCCGTGTGCGCGACCTTGGAAAAGCTCATCGGCGAGGCGCGCGCCGCCGGCCACGAAGCCGTCTTTTGCAAAGGCGGCGACCGCCACGCCGGCAACATCCCTGAGATGGTGGTCCTGAACCGTCATGGGGCCAAGCTCATCGATGGACTCGGCGCCAAGATCGACAGCAGCTCCCGCATCATCGCCGCCTCTCAGCAGGCCAAAGCCTAACCCTCCTTACCATGAAGAAACGCGCACTCATCACCGGCATCACCGGCCAAGACGGCTCCTACCTCGCCGAGTTCCTGCTCAATAAGGGCTATGAGGTCCATGGCCTCATCCGTCGTTCGTCCAGCTTCAATACCGAGCGCATCGAGCACCTCTACATGGACGACCTCGTCCGTGATATCCACGTTAAGAAGATCCAGCTCCACTACGGCGACCTCGGCGACAGCACCAACCTCATCCGCGTCATCGGCGACGTGCAACCGGATGAGATCTACAACTTGGGCGCGATGTCGCACGTGAAGGTGTCCTTCGATGTCCCGGAATACACCGCCGACACCGACGGCATCGGCACCCTCCGCCTGCTCGAGGCCATCCGCATCCTGAAGCTGGAGAAGAAGGTCCGCATCTATCAGGCGTCGACGTCCGAGCTCTACGGCAAGGTCGTCGAGGTCCCGCAGTCCGAGACCACCCCGTTCTACCCGCGCAGCCCCTATGGCGTCGCCAAGATCTACGCCTATTGGATCACGCGCAATTACCGCGAAGCCTACGGAATCTTCGCCAGCAACGGCATCCTCTTCAACCACGAGTCCGAGCGCCGCGGCGAGACCTTCGTCACCCGCAAGATCAGCCTGGCCGTCGCCAACATCGTGCACGGTCGCCAGGATTGCCTCTTCCTCGGCAACCTTTCCGCCCAGCGCGACTGGGGCTACGCGCCCGACTTCGTCCAATGCATGTGGCTGATCCTGCAGCACCATCAGCCCGACGACTTCGTCATCGCGACGGGCAAGATGTACACGGTCCGCGAGTTCTGCACGCATGCCTTCCGGCGTGCCGGCATCGAACTCGAGTGGCGCGGCCAAGGCGCCGACGAAAAGGGCATCGACCGGAAGACGGGCAAGACCCTCGTGGCCGTCGACCCGCGCTACTTCCGCCCGACCGAAGTCGAGCAGCTCCTCGGCAACCCGGCCAAGGCCATCCGCGAACTCGGCTGGAACCCTCAGCAGACTTCCTTCGAGCAGCTCGTCCATAAGATGGTCGACTCCGACCTGCAGCTCGTCGCGCATAAGCACCGCTAAGAGGATGGACCGCACCGCCAAGATCTACGTCGCCGGCCATCGCGGCATGGTGGGGTCGGCCATCGTGCGCGCCTTGCAGGCGGCCGGCCATACCCGCATCGTCGTCCGGACGTCCGCCGAGCTCGATTTGCGGGATGGGGCCGCCGTGCGGGCGTTTTACGCGCAAGAGCAGCCGGCCTACGTCATCATGGCGGCGGCGCGCGTCGGCGGCATTCACCATAACGCCACCGCGCCCTACGACTTCCTGTACGACAACTTGGCGATGTCGGCGAACGTCATCGACGGGGCCCGGCACGCGGGCGTACAGAAGCTGCTGTTTCTCGGGTCTAGCTGCATCTACCCGAAGTTCGCCCCGCAGCCGATCCAGGAGTCCGCGCTGCTCACCGGCCCGTTGGAGGCGACCAACGAAGCCTACGCGGTCGCGAAGATCGCCGGCATCAAGCTCTGCACGTTCGCCCGTCAGCAATACGGCTGCGACTTCATCAGCGCGATGCCCTGCAACCTCTACGGCCTCGGCGACAACTTCTCCCTGCAGAATTCCCACGTCCTCCCGGCGCTGATCCGGAAGATGCACGAGGCCAAGCTGCGCGGCGACGGCCACCTCAAGCTCTGGGGCACCGGCACGCCGCTCCGGGAATTCCTCCATGCCGACGATGTCGCCGAAGCTTGCCTCATGCTGATGGACCGCTACTCCGAAGCGGGCCACATCAACATCGGTTCGGGCGAAGACCTTTCCATCCGCGAGCTCGCCCAGAAGGTCGCCGCGACCGTGGGCTTCACCGGCCAGCTCGCATTCGACTCGAGCATGCCGGATGGCACGCCCCGCAAGCTCATGGATGTCACCCGCATCCAGGGCTTGGGCTGGCGCCCGCGCATCGGTTTGGATGAGGGCTTGCGCGGCGTCTATGCCTGGTACCTCGCGCATGGCGCGGAGGCCCGCCAGTAAGCCGGCTTTAATCGAGGCCGCCGACCGTTGATCTGGCCCGTCCGCTCGCGCATTAACGAAAGCCCCTTTCCTCATGTCTATCACCCTCTGCATCCCCGCCCGCCTCGCCTCGACGCGCCTACCGCGCAAGGTCTTGCTCGACCTCGGCGGTAAGCCCGTCGTCCAGCATGTCTGGGAAAAGGCCAAGCAGGTCCGCCAGGCGGATCGGGTCATCTTGTTGACCGATGCCGAGGAAGTGGCCCAGGTCGCCCGCGGTTTCGGCGCCGAAGTCGTGATGACTTCGCCCGATTGTCCTTCCGGCACCGCGCGCATGGCCAGCGTCATCGACCGCGTCCCTGGGGCCTTCTTCCTCAACGTCCAAGGCGACGAACCCTTCATCCAACCTGACCTCTTGGACGGGCTCATCACGCGCTGGAAGGAGACCCAATGCCGCCTGGTGACCGCGGTCGCGAAGATCCAGACGGCTGAGCGACTCCTGGCTAGCAGCGTCGTCAAGGTGGTCCGAGCCGAAAACGGCGAAGCTATCTATTTCTCGCGCAGCCCGATCCCGCATCTGCGCGGGGTCGACCCGGCTGAGTGGGTCGCGCGCCGCGATTATTGGGTCCACATTGGCGTCTACGGCTACGACCGCGCTACCTTGGCGGGTTATTCGCGTTTGGCGCCGACCGAACTCGAATCCGTCGAGTCGCTCGAGCAGCTCCGCTTCTTGGCGCACGGCCTGACTTTCCAGACCGTCGTCACCCAGTATCACCCGGTCGCCATCGATACCCCGGAAGACCTCGAGGTCGCCCGGAAGATGCTGTGAGTGGCGCCTGAAGCTGCGGCCGAAGCCGCAGTATGAGAAAGCCTCCATCGGCCTACGGCCTGTCCTCCAGCGTGCCATCACGGCGGGCGCGATTTTTGGGTCGGCGGGGCTGACGGACCCGACGCGGTTTCTTTTCATCTCTCACCTGCCGCCTTTGCACTTTTGCACGGCCTTGTGGCCGCTTCTTTCAACGTATTCGCACCATGACCACTCCCCTCAACTCCGCCCGTGCCCTCCTGCAAGCCGAAGCCACGGCGCTCGCCGAGCTCGCCACGCGCCTCGACGGCGCCTTCACCCAGGCCGTCGACCTGATCGCCGCGCATCCCGGCAAGGTCGTGCTGTGCGGGGTCGGCAAGTCCGGCCTGATCGCGCAGAAGGTCGCCGCCACATTGTGCAGCACCGGCACCCCGGCGATCTTCCTCCATGCGGCCGATGCGGTGCATGGTGACCTCGGGATCCTGCAGCCCGGCGACCCTGTGATCCTCGTCTCGCGTTCCGGGACCACGGCCGAGCTGATCCGCCTGCTGCCTGTGCTCCGTTCGTTCAAGTCGCCGCTCCTCGCCATCGTCGGCAACGTCCAGTCCCCGCTCGCGACCCAAGCCGACGTTGTCTTGG
>RFQN01000150.1 GCA_009924965.1 Verrucomicrobiota bacterium | reverse complement strand
GATTCGCACGGTGTCCTGTGAGGGTATGACCTGGATGGCGGAATGGTAGCCAGCGGTGGCGCCGTCGTGCGCATAGATGCGCCGCTCAGGTGGGCCGACCAAAAACGCGCCTAGTCCGACCTTTCCGCCCGCAGCGTTGGCATCGGCATGCGGTTGCAGCGCCAGCGTGATCGCTTCCTTGAGCGGCGTGCGTTCAGGGTGGGCCAGGGCTTGGCCGAACTTCAGCATGTCCGCTGCGGTGCTCCGCAGGCTGCCGGCAGGAGCGAAGGCTTGGAAGGTCGTCACGGCCCCGGGTTTATCTCCGCTGTAAGGCGGCGCCAAGGTCCCGAGGCTGGGGAGATGGCTCGGCTGCGTGTGGCTCAGGCCAAGCGGATGGCACACCTTGGCGAGGACGCACTCCGTCCAGGTCTGTTGGTATTGCTTAGCCACTAGATGCCCTAGCAAGGCGACGCCGATGTTGGAGTAGCTGCAGGCGTGCGGGCCGTCTTTCGGAAGTTTCACTTGAGCCAGCCAGGCCAGCATCTGCGCTTCGTCGTAGCGGGCGTAACCCTGGAAGCCGTTGGCGAAGTTGTTCGGCATGCGCGGCAGGCCGCTCGTGTGCGTGGAGAGCTGCCGCAGGGTGATGCGTCCGACCCGTTCGTCGGCGAAGCGGAAGTCGCGGCCCACGAGCTCGGCGACGGTCGTGTCGAGCGTCACTTTCTTCTCTACCACGGCTTCGGCCAGCAGGAGGCCTGTGAAGAGCTTCGTGAGCGACGCGATCTCGAAGACCAGCGTTTCGGGCGCTTGGGTCGCATCGGGCGACCGGCCGGCGAGGGCGAAACGGGTGCCGGTCGCGGTCTGTTCGGCCGTGACGATGCACCCGGCAGGGAGCTGGGCCACCGAGGCTTCGGCGGCTTCGGCCAAGGTCTTGGCGCCCGCGATTTGGCAGACCAGGCTAGCGGCGACGATGGCGAGCGCCTGGCGCATCTCAGCGGGCCGCCGCTTGCTGGCGGATGAATTGCACGATTGCCTTGTGGCCGGGGTCCTCGGGGAAGCGGAGGTTGTGGCCGATGGAGCCGTGGTCGGTGTCCGTCACCTTGAGCGAGGTGGTCTCGACATGGCCGGCGCCCTTGAGCATCGCGATGAGGAACTGGTTTTCCTCGGCCCGCCCGGTCATGTCGTGGTCGGAGTAGAGGGTCAGGATTGGCGGGAGCGTCTTCTGCACGTGGAAGGCAGGCGCGGCTTCATCCGACGTTACACTATAGCGGCCTTGGCCGCGTTCTTCGCGGATCGTGTAGTGGGTGAAGACTTGGCCGCTGACTTGGGCGATGCCGGCGACGTCCTTGAGGCCGAGGCCGTAGGGCTTGAGCCGGCTGGGGTCGAAGCCGACCATGAGCGCGAGGTAACCGCCCGCGGAATGTCCGCCGATGAAGACCTTGCGTGGGTCGCCGCCGTGCGCGCCGATGTGGCGCACGGTCCAGGCGAACGCGGCGGCGGCATCGTCGACGTATTCCGGGTATTTCGCCCTGGGACTCAGGCGGTAGTCGGGCACGACCACGGCGATGCCCTCGCGGGCGAAGCTGGCGGCGATCTCGGCGCAATGCTCCGAGGCGAGGGTTTTGCTACCGTTCTTCAGGCCGCCGCCGTAGAACCAGACGTAGGTCGCGAAAGGCTGTGCGCTTTTGGCCGGCAGCGCGAGGTCCAGCTTACAGCGTTCGGACTCATAGGCGGTGAGGTCGTCGCCGGCACGATACGGGATGTCTTTGAGGACGCGGGGCTCGGCCGGGGTTTCCGCAGCGAAACCAGCCAGGCACGCCAGCAGGATGGTCGGGCAAAGGGTCAGCAGGCGACGCATGGCGGGAGGGGTGTCCCGTAGGTTGGCGGACGTCCGGCGGAGAGGAAGCCCGAAGTGAGCTGGGTCAGGCGATCAGCGCCTGCACGACCTTGCCGTGTACGTCGGTCAGGCGATAGTCGCGGCCGGCGTGGCGGAAGGTGAACTCTTCGTGGTTGAAGCCGAGGAGCTTCATGATGGTCGCGTGCAAGTCGTGCACGTGGACCACGTCCTTGACGGACTTGAACCCGAACTCGTCGGTCTCGCCGTAGGTCTGGCCGCCGCGGACGCCGCCGCCGGCCATCCACATCGTGAAGCCGTGGTGGTTGTGGTCGCGGCCGTTGATCTTGCCGGCATTGGAGCCGGGGGTTGGCAGTTCGACGGTGGGCGTGCGGCCGAATTCGCCGCCCCAGATGACGAGCGTCGAGTCGAGCATGCCGGTGCGCTTGAGGTCCGCGAGGAGCGCTGCGATCGGTTGGTCGGCTTCATGCGCGAGCTTGCGGTGGTTGACTTCGAGGTCGTCGTGGCTGTCCCATGGTTGGCCGGCCCCGTGCCAGAGCTGGACGAAGCGGACGCCACGTTCGACGAGGCGTCGGGCGATGAGGAATTGGCGGCCTTGCGTGGTGTCGCCGTACATCTCGCGGGTCGAGATAGGCTCACGGCTGATGTCGAAGGCGTCGGTCGCTTCAAGCTGCATGCGGTAGGCCATCTCGAAGGACTGGGCCCGGGCTTCGAGCGCGGCGTCCTGCGGGTGGAGCGATTGGTGTGAGGCGTTGATCCGGGCAAGGAGGTCGAGTTGCTGCCGCTGTGCCGGGCGGGAAAGGCCGGCGTTGCGGATGTTCTCGATGAGCTCCTCGACGGTCTTCTTGGAGGAGTCGACGTAGTTGCCTTGGTAGACGCCGGGGAGGAAGCCGCACTGCCAGTTCTGCGTCTCCTGGATCGGGTAGCCGCCCGGGCAGAGCGTGATGAAGCCGGGGAGGTTCTCGTTTTCGGTGCCGAGGCCGTAAGTGACCCACGAGCCCATGCTAGGGCGGACCTGACGCGCCTCGCCGCAGTTCATCAGCAGGAGCGAAGGCTCATGGTTCGGCACGTTCGCCTGCATCGAACGGATGACGCAGAGGTCGTCGGCGAACGCAGCCGTCTTGGCGAAGAGCTCGCTGGCCTCGAGGCCGCTCTTGCCGTAGCGCTTCCAGGTGAACGGGGAGCGGAAGGCCGCGCCCGTCTTGCGCTCGGTGGCGATGTAGTCTCCGGGGAGCTTCTGGCCGTGGTACTTGTCGAGCGACGTCTTGCGGTCGAAGGTGTCGACGTGCGAGGGGCCGCCGTTGGCGAAGATGTGGATGACGTGCTTGACCTTGGAGGGCAGCGGGGCGCGGCGCGGCGCGAGCGGGTGCAGCGGGTCGACGGCGATCGGGGCGCCGTGGAGGTCGCGTTGGAGCAGCGACGCGAAGGCGAGGCCGCCCAAGCCCATGCCGCATTTCCGCAGGAACTCCCGGCGGCTATGGATGAAGGAAGGGTCGTGGCGCATGCTTAGTCGGCGAAGTTGAATTCGTTGCTGGCGAAGAGGACCTGCGCGAGCGAGGACCACGGCGATTGCGGCGAGCTCTTGCGGGTGAACCCGGCGGCCGCGGCGTCGATGACTTCGCCGGTGCGCGCGTCCTTGATGAGCGGCGACCAGCTGAAGCCGTCGCTGTTCGGGCCGTTGAGGTCGTCCAGGATGAAGTCGACGGTGTCGCCGGGACCGATGGCGGCCTTTTCCAGCACCACTTGGACGGAGGCGCCGCCGAGGCAGGTCCATTCGCCGAGCAAGCCGCGCTGGGCGGAGACGATGCGGGCGCGGACGCCTTGGCTGTGGGCGCTGGCGACCTTGAGTTCGCCGTCGATGCGGAATTCGCCGCCGCCGCCCGCGGACCAGCGGCGGATGACGGCGTGCTGCGCGTCGTTGCCCGGGTGTCCGCCCTTGGCGGTCAGCGCGGCGTGCCCGTTGCCGCTGGTGGTGTCGGGGTAGTTCTCCGTGGGCGTCAGGGTATCCTTCTTAAAGACCTTCATTTCGGAGAACGATACCTTCTTTGTCTGTGGGTCGTAGCCACCGACGCCGCTGAGCCAGTTGGCCGGCGCAGGCGCGCGGCGGACTTCGCTCACGTAGGCGATCGCTTGCTTGACCTCGCTCGACTTCGGGGCGCGGCCGAGGATCGTGCGGTAGAGTTGGGCGACCTTCGCTTCATCGGAGGCGTTGCCGGCGAGCTTCTCGGCGAGCAGGTCGGCCTGTTGGCGAGCGAAGGGATGGTTCAGCATCCACAGCGCCTGCTGGGGCGTGGTGGTCTGGTTGCGTCGCGCCACGTGGTAGTCGGGGTTCGCGAAGTCGAACGTGCGGAAGACCGCCGGCAGGTTCTGGCGGTCGATCAGCGCATAGAGCGTGCGCCGCGGCGTGCCGAAGTTCGCGACCAGGTCGAACGGTTGGCCGCCGAGCTTGGGTTCGAGGCGTCCCGAGACCGCGAGGATGCTGTCGCGCATGGTCTCGAAGTCCGCGCGGCGACGGTTCATGCGCCAGAGCAGGCGGTTCTCAGGGTCCTTGGCAAGGCCGGCCTTGTGGGTCTCTGAGCCTTGGCGGAACGCGGCCGAGGTCACCAGCGTGCGGATGAGGCGCTTCATGGACCACTGATCTGCGATGAAGCGGGCCGCCAAACCGTCGA
>RFQN01000149.1 GCA_009924965.1 Verrucomicrobiota bacterium | reverse complement strand
CAAAGTGGGGCTGACTTCATGAAACGCCTTTTTGTCGAAAAGAAGCCCGCCTTCCGCTCCGAAGCTGAAGGGCTCCTCCGTGACCTCCGTGATTCGCTCCGCCTCACTGGCCTCCAGGGGCTCCGCATCCTGCAACGGTACGACGTCGAAGGGGCTTCCGAGGAAGCCATCCGCCAAGCCATTCCCACGGTGTTCGCCGAGCCACCCGTCGACGACGTGCACCTGGAATCTTTCCCGCAGGCCGCCGGTGAGTCGGCCTTTGCCGTCGAGTTCCTGCCGGGGCAGTTCGACCAGCGCGCCGATTCCGCCGCCCAGTGCCTGCAGATCGTCGGGGGAGGGGAGCGCCCCGTCGTCGCGGCGGCCCGTACCTTCGTCGTCAGCGGTGCTTCCGCGGAAGACCTGAAGCGCATCAAGGCTTACTTGATCAACCCGGTCGATTCCCGTGAAGCCGACCTCGCCAAGCCTGCTTCGCTCCGCCGTGCCGCCCCGGTGCCGGCCGCCGTGTCTTCGCTCAAGGGTTTCCTGACCCATACCGCCGAGGAACTGATCGCGCTGCGCAAGTCCCTCGGCTTGGCGATGTCCGACGCCGACCTTGTCTTCTGCCAGCAGCACTTCCGCGACGCGGCCCGCCGCGAGCCGACGCTCACCGAGATCAAGCTCCTCGACACGTATTGGTCCGACCACTGCCGTCACACGACGTTCTTGGCCGAATTGAAGTCCGTCGAGTTCGCCCCGTCGCCGCTGCTCGCCCCATTCAAGGCAGCGTGGGACCGTTACCAGCAGGTGCGCCTCGGCCTCAACCGCCAAGGCAAGCCGGTCTGCCTCATGGACATCGCGACCATCGCTGGCCGCGAGCTCAAGCGCTCGGGACACCTCGACGACATGGAGGATTCCGAAGAGGTGAACGCCGCTTCCATCGTCGTGCCCGTCGAGATCGACGGCAAGGTCGAGGAGTGGTTGGTGATGTTCAAGAACGAGACGCATAACCACCCGACCGAGATCGAGCCGTTCGGGGGCGCCGCCACCTGCTTGGGTGGGGCTATCCGCGACCCGCTGTCGGGCCGTTCCTACGTGTACCAAGCGATGCGCGTGACGGGTGCCGCGAACCCGTTGACGCCTTACGAGCAGACCCTCCCAGGCAAGCTGCCGCAGCGTAAGATCACGACCGGTGCCGCTGCCGGCTATTCTTCTTATGGTAACCAGATCGGCCTCGCGACCGGCCTGGTGTCCGAACACTACCACCCGGGCTACGTCGCCAAGCGCATGGAGATCGGCGCCGTCGTCGCCGCCGGTCCGCGCGCCTGCGTGCGCCGCGAAGCGCCCGCCCCGGGCGATGTCATCGTCCTCGTCGGCGGCCGCACGGGTCGCGACGGCGTCGGTGGCGCCACCGGTTCCTCCAAGGAGCATACCGAGACCGCGCTCCAGAATTCCGCCGAGGTGCAGAAGGGCGATGCCCCGACCGAGCGCAAGTTGCAGCGTCTCTTCCGCGACGCCGCCGTCAGCAAGCTCATCAAGCGCTGCAATGACTTCGGTGCCGGCGGTGTCTCCGTCGCCATCGGTGAGCTCGCGCCTTCGCTGCACGTGCACCTCGACCGCGTGCCGTTGAAGTACGATGGCCTCGATGGTTCGGAGATCGCCTTGTCCGAATCCCAGGAACGCATGGCCGTGGTCCTCGAGCCGAAGGACGTCCCGGCCTTCCTCGCCGCCGCCCGCCGCGAGAACCTCGAAGCCGTCCACGTCGCCGACGTGACCAACTCCGGCCGCCTCATCATGGAGTGGCGCGGCCAGCGCGTGGTCGACATCGCCCGCGACTTCCTCGACACGAATGGGGTCACCCAGTCGGCCACCGCCACGGTCGCCGCCCCGGATGCCGCGAAACACCCCTTCCAGACGCCCGCTGGGGCGGTTTCAGGGGCTGACCTCCAGAAGGCCCTGTCCGACCTCCCTAATGCCGCCCAAAGGGGCCTGGTGGAGCGTTTTGACGCCTCTATCGGGGCCAATACGGTCCTGCACCCCTTCGGCGGGGCGACCCAATCCACCCCCCAAGAGGCCATGGCGGCCAAATTGCCTGTTTTGAGCGGGGAAACCGACGTCTGCACCATCATGGCCTATGGGTTCAACCCCGAGGTCGCCCAGTGGTCTCCGGGGCACGGCGCGGTCTGCGCGGTGGTCGAATCCTTGGCCCGTCTCACGGCCGCCGGCGGCAACCCCGCCCGCGCCCGCCTGACCCTGCAGGAATATTTTGAGAAGCTCGGTGGCCAGCCTGCGCGTTGGGGCAAGCCGCTCGTCGCCCTCCTCGGTGCGCTCGAAGCGCAGCTCGAGTTCGGCACCGCCGCCATCGGCGGTAAGGATTCCATGTCGGGTTCCTTCAAGGACCTCGACGTCCCGCCGACGCTCGTCTCGTTCGCGATCGTTCCGGGCAAGGCCAGCCAAGTCGTCTCCGCGGAATTCAAGCGCGCCGGTTCGACCGTCGTGGTCATCGACGTGCCGCGCACGGCCGCGTTGCTGCCCGACCTCAAGGTCGCGCGCGAACGCTTCGCCGCGGTCCACGCGTTGGTGCAGGCCGGCAAGGTGCTCGCCGCCACTGCGGTCCGTCAGGGCGGGGTGGGGCATGCGCTCGCCCGCATGACCTTCGGCAACCGCCTCGGCGTCAGCCTCACGGCGGCGCCTGCTGCGGATTTCCTGATTCCGGCCTACGGCTCGCTCGTGCTCGAAGTCGCATCCGCCGCGGACCTCGGTGCCTTGCCGCACCGCGTGCTCGGTCAGACCACCGCCGCCGCGACGTTCGCTTGGCCTGGCACCAGCCTGTCGGTCGACGCGCTTTTGTCCGGCCATGAGGCCGTGCTGGAAGCGGTCTTCCCGACCAAGGCAAGCGAGCCTGCGGGCACGCCCGCCCCGATCACCTTCACGGTGCGCTCCGGCCTCAAGCCGAAGGCCCGCGTGGCCAAGCCGCGCGTGATCATCCCGGTCTTCCCCGGCAGCAACTGCGAATACGACACCGCCCGGGCGTTCCGCCTCGCCGGCGCCGAGCCCGAGATCCTCGTGTTGCGCAACCTCGATGCTGCTGGCCTCGCCGAATCGCTGCAGGCCTTCGCCGCGGCCATCGCCCGTTCGCAGATCCTGATGATCCCGGGTGGCTTCTCCGCGGGCGACGAGCCCGATGGTTCGGGTAAGTTCATCGCCGCCGTCATGAAGTCGCCGGTCGTGCGCGACGCCACGATGGAGCTGCTCAAGTCGCGCGACGGCTTGGTGCTCGGCATCTGCAACGGCTTCCAGGCCCTCATCAAGACCGGCCTCGTGCCGTTCGGCGAGATCCGCGACGTCGATGCCTCTGCGCCGACGCTCTTTCATAACCGCATCGCCCGCCACATCTCGCGCTACGCGCACACCCGCGTCGCTTCGGTGAAGTCGCCGTGGCTGTCGCGCATGGAAGTGGGTCAAGTGCATACCATCCCGCTCTCGCACGGCGAAGGCCGCTTCACCGCGCCCGCGTCCGTCATCGCCGACCTCGTCAAGAACGGCCAGGTCGCCTTCCAGTATTGCGACGCCGCCGGCGCGCCCTCGAACCGCATCGAGTTCAATCCCAACGGATCGCTCGAAGCCGTCGAAGGCATCACCAGCCCGTGCGGCCGCGTCCTCGGCAAGATGGGCCACTCCGAGCGCACCGGCGCGCACGTCGCCAAGAACATCCCCGGCGACAAGCACCAGCCCCTCTTCCAGGGCGGCGTGGATTACTTTGCTTAAGCGACCGAAGGTCCCTTAAGCAAAGAGGGGACACGCTGGCACGGAGACACGTGGGCACGGGGCGATGCATCTCCCCGTGTCAACTTGCCCGCATGCCAGCTTGTCCCCTCGAAGGCTCCTCCTTCGCGCCCACATAGGCTTACAATCCCAGGGGTTTATTCCCACCCGGTCGCAGGGCAGGGCGATGCATCAGGTATCCGCGGCTGGCGGTTAGCGGTTGGCGGTTAGGCTGCGCCTACTTCCCGGCCTTCTTCGCTGCGATCTTGGCCTCGATCTCTTTGGCCCGTCTCTTTGCGGCGGTGATTTGGTCTGGATTCATCGATTTCCCTACTTCCGTCGCCCACCGCTCGGCGCCTGCTACTACGTAGTGTGCATATGCCTCGACCGGATTCTTGGCTACGCCTTCGCCCTGCTTGAAGCAGAAGGCGAGGTTGGTGAGGCCGCAGTTAGCGCCTTGGTCGGCCGCCATTTGGTAAAGCTTAAAGGCTTCGGCATAATCCTGTTCCACGCCGTCTCCGTATTGATAGCATATGCCTAGATTGCATTGGGCTAACGCGTTGCCCTGTTTGGCCGATTTCCCGAGCCACTTGACGCCCTCAGCCGAATCTTTTTTGACTCCCGATCCGGTTCGATAGGAATGGCCAATCTGACATTGGGCTTCCGGGTCTCCTTTGTCGGCTTTGACCTTGAGCTCCTGGAATTCTTTAACTTCTTCCGGAGTCATGCCGGCCTGCGCCATCGAGCAGATTGCCAGGC
>RFQN01000148.1 GCA_009924965.1 Verrucomicrobiota bacterium | reverse complement strand
TTCGTTCCTATTCCTTCGTTGACCCCTCGGTTTCAGGCCAAAAGGGGCGTGTGCCGGCGGTCTTCGGCCTGCTTTTTGACTGTTCAATCCAGAAGGGTGGGGCTAGATTGATGTTCCCCGCAGTCTACCCCTTTTACCCTATGCGTTCCCGTACCCGTTCAGGTTTCACGCTCATCGAGCTTCTGACCGTCATCGCCATCATCGGCATCTTGGCGGCGGTCCTCTTTCCGGCCATCAATTCCGTGCGTAAGAAGGCCAAGATTTCGACCGCGCAGGCCACCTTCCAGCAGTGGTGCGCCGGCGTGACCCGCTACAAGCAGACCTACGGTTTCTACCCGAACATCGGGACGACCTACACCACCACCGCCGATACGGTGCATAAGCTGGAGGCTGGCCCTGGCATCCCCTTCGTGAAGGCCCTTTACGGCAAGAACCCCACGGGCACGCCCTTGTCGGGTTCGGCCACCGGCGACCGCGCCAAGTACAACCGCAACGCCGAAGAATTCTGTGCCTTCAGCAAGGACGACTACGAGCTCTTCGACGCCAACGTGAACACGGCCGGTAAGCTCATGGATAAGTTCGGCAACATCAACATCCGCGTCATCTTCGACACCGATGGCAACGGCACCATCAAGGGTATCTCGACCGCTCTCCCCGACGACCTTTCCTCGACCAAGAACCCCAACGGGATCGACAGCACGACCGGCATCCCGGCCCGTGTGATCATCTTCACCACGATCCGTGACGTCGGTTCGACCGACGGCCAGCTGGGTCAGGACGACGTCGCCGACATCATCGCTATCCAGTGAGTCCCCGTTCCCGCCTGTCCCGCGCCCGTCGCGGCTTTACGCTGATCGAGCTGTTGGTGGTCATCACCATCATCCTCCTCATCTCCGCGCTGTTCCTGAACATCTCCTCGGGGGATGGCGGCGGCCTGATGGGCGGCCAGCGCATGGTCGGCTCCACCATCCGCTCCGTGCGCGCGATGGCCTTGATGAACCGCGGTGCCCAAGGAACCGGCGTGAGCTACAACGCCCGCTACCGCCTGCTGATCCTGAACGACCCGACGGATCCGGTGAACCACCTGCACAAGTACATGATCGCCGTGGGCAGCGTGGACACCAGCACCCTGGCCGCCGGCGTGGATCCCACGACCGTCACCAGCACTTCCGACACCCGCTACAAGTGGTACACGCCGGACGCGCCGACGCTCTTGCCCAGCGGCGTCTACTTCGTTCCCCCGGCGAGCGACACCTCGAACGTCGTCAACAAGCCTCCGGGTTTCACCGGCACGTGGATCGGCCGCGCCAGCATCATCGGGCAGATCGCCGATAACGCCACCGCCAACTCCAACGACAATCCCGGCAGTCCGCCGTGGATGATGTTCGCGTCGCAGGGCGTGATCGCGCCTACCAGCTTGGGTGCGATGTCCGGCTTGGACGCCAAGAAGTGGTATTACGTCGAGCTCCAGACCGGCGGCACCTCCAACCACCTCGGTCGCGTCGTCCTCGTCCTGGCCAACGGGGCGCTCCGGTTGGATCCCGCTTCCAACAAGGTGCAGCTCGACCTCGCCAATGAAAACCAGTTCGCGGCCCTGTCGCTTCGTCCGAGCGGCGATGTCGCCATGACCACCGATCCGGACGAACTGAACACCAATCTCCTGAAGTAATGAACTCCGTCTCTTCTCCGTCCTCTCGTCGCCGTGGCTTCTCGCTGATCGAGGTCACCCTCGCCATCGGCATCCTCGGCATGGCGATCCTCTCGCTCGTCGGCATCCTCGGTTCGACCTTCCAGCAGGTCGACGAGATCATGCAGACGAACCGCGCGTTGGCTGGGGTGACCCGCCTCATCGGGGCGCTCGATAACCCGCGCTCCATCATCTACCTCGACGCCAGCGCGGACACCAACCCCGCCAACACGAAGTACATCCACCAAGGCCTGCAGGCCAAGCTGGACCCCGTCGCGGCCACGCCGGCCTCGAACTTCGAGATCGCCTACCGTTTGCTGGGGCCGGCCAACACGACCAGCAACGCCGTTTGGCTCTACGTCTACGACCGCAAGATGGTCATCGCCGTCGCGGACGCCCAGGCGGGCGCGAACGTGACGTACAACCTCTACTCCAACCCGTCCGCGATGGAGGTGGCTTCCTGTGCCGGCAATTCCGACAACTTCACCGCGATCGCGGCCAACACCCGCAACGTCATCGGCACGCCGATGCGCGTCCGCCTGACGCTGTCGAAGCTGCTCGTGGGCCAGCGCTACCAGATCGATACCGTCACGGGCGAACCGAGCGTGGCCAAGTGGAGCACGGGCACGGCCTTGCCGGTCGACCCTAACCTCTACGCCTTGGCCTACCTTCCCGTGGTCGCCGAATTCTTCCCGCACGACTACTCCGACGCCACGGTCTTCAAGAACCGTGAGGAGACCCCGATCCTCGTGCAGAACATCATCATCAGCCGATGAAAACCTCCCTCCTGCGCACCGCCCGCCGCGGCTTCACCCTGATCGAGGTCATGGTCGCGACGGCGATCATGATCGTCATCATCCTGGCCGTGGTGACCATCGCCGCGGACACGTTCAAGGCCTACGACCGCGCGGTCGCCGACTTGACCACGCAGTCCGAGGCGCGCGGCGCCCTCGACGCGATGGAGAACGATTTCCAGACGGCCGTGATCCGGCCCGACGGCCGTTGCTGGATGGAGGTCATCTTGCCTGGTTCCACCACTCCGGCGAGCGTCCCCAAGGCGGTCGGCAACCTGCAGCCGGTCGATCACCCGATCGTCATGCTGTTCTCGGCTCCTCCTGACCGTCCGCGTTGGTCCCCGGTGGCGACCACGCCGCGTACCGCCTTCAAGGGCGATGTCTGCGCCGTCGCCTACCGCATCGGCCAACGCTCGCCCTTCGACGCCCCTGGCGACCCCATCCAGCAGGTCTATGGCGTCTACCGCACGATCATCGACCCGGAGGCCACCTTCCGCGATGCCTTGCCCATCATCTTCGCCTCGACCACCGCGACCCCCAAGTCCCCTTGGGATTACTGGAACGGCGCACGTCTTGTCCCCAACTATTCCGTCTCCGCGACCTCGGGTGGTTTCCAGACCCGCAACCTGATCGACCAAAGCCTGGTCCAGACGGGTGGGGCGACGTCCAACTACTGCTGGACCTTGGATGACCAGAACTTCATCGCCTCCAACGTCGTCTCGATGCACCTCACCTTCTGGTGCACGTCGTCGCTGCCGGCTTCCTCGACCGTGACCGGCGCCTTGGTCGATCCGCTCAAGCGCCCGGCCGAGATGCTTCGTCCCGTCGTCGTGGGTTCGGCCGATACCTTCAAGTTCGGCCCGTCCGCCTACGGTGGCTACATCGGGGAATACGTGACCAACACGACGTCCTCGAGCACCAATGCCGCCCCGCTCCGCTTCGCTCCCTCCAGTGGCGCCCCGGTGCCGGTGACTGGCGTCTCGACGACGCACCCGTACGACACCTACGGAGCTCGTCTCCGTATCTACTCCGACCGCATGTATCCCGATTCCCTCGGGCCGAACAATGTGGCCACCGCGACGTCCTTGCCCTATATGCCTTATTCGGTGAAGGCCGTCGAAGTCTCGCTGACGATCCTGACGCCGGAAGGCTCCAAGGAACTCCGCGCGCTGCAGAAGCTGACGGCCGCCCAAAGCGCCACCGGCATCGCCTTGCCTTCCGTCAATGACTACAAGCGCATCGTGAATCAGTATGGTCGTAACTACACGCGTTACATCAAGCTGATGGGCAACGGCGGTTGAACGGCGGGCCAGCGCAACGAAAAGGGCGTCCGCATGGACGCCCTTTTTTGTTCGCTCGATGGCGGCTTACTCGGCGTAGACGCCCATCTGGCGGAACTTCGCGTAGCGGTCGGCCACGAGCTTATCGGGCTTGGACTTGGCGAGTTCCTTGAGGGCTTCGCGCAGGGTCTTGCGGATGTTCGAGCCCGTCGCGGCCGGGTCTTCCTGGGCGCCACCGAGGGGCTCCTTCACGACGCCGTCGACGACGCCGAGCTTGAGGAGGTTGGGGGCGTCGAGGCGCAGGGCTTCGGCGGCCTTCGGGGCGTGGGCACGGTCCTTGAAGAGGATCGCGGCGCAGCCTTCGGGCGAGATGACGGAGTAGTAGGCGTTCTCGAGGATGTAGACGCGGTTCGAGACGGCGATGCCGAGGGCGCCGCCGGAACCGCCTTCACCGATGACGAAGGTGATGATGGGCACGCCGAACTGGCTCATCTCGCGCAGGTTGACGGCGATGGCTTCCGCCACGTGGCGCTCCTCGGAGCCGATGCCTGGGAAGGCACCGGGGGTGTCGACGAGGGTAATGATCGGCAGTTTGAAGGTGTGCGCCATCTTCATCAGGCGAAGGGCCTTGCGGTAACCTTCCGGGTTGGGGCAGCCGAAGTTGCGGCGAAGATTCTCCTTGGTGTCGCGGCCTTTCTGCTGGCCGATGACCATGACCGGCTGGCCCTCGAAGAAGGCCGTGCCGCCGACGGTCGACTCGTCGTCCATGT
>RFQN01000147.1 GCA_009924965.1 Verrucomicrobiota bacterium | reverse complement strand
CGACGGCCTCAAGGACGAGTTCATCAAGACGGAGGATTTCGACGCCGCCCATCCCACCGTCCTGATCGGCATCGACCTCGGCCAAAAGATTCAAAGCCAAGCCCCCTACCTGATCGACCAACTCGTCGGCATGTCGATCGAACGATCTTTCCTCGAGCAACTCGACCCGCTCACGGCCACCCGGGCGAATGGGCAGACCGCAGCCGACCGCCTCGCCGAGCTCGACGCCAAGAAGGCGGACATCCGGAACACCGCCGCGGCCTTCGCGGAGGTCTCCCTGAAGATGGACTCCGCCACCTCGAAGGAATACTTCCTGCGGATGCGCCGCGACGGCGAGCTCAGCGCGATGAAGTGGGCGCTGGGGAAGTAAACGGAGGGGTTGGGGGATTACAGAGCACGGATGACGGAGATCGGAGCACGCAGGTAGGGGCAAGGCTTTGCCTTGCACTCCGCTTGAAGGGAGGGCGCGGCGCAGCCACGCCCCTACCTGATGAGGCGGTCTATTTCCGGCGGAAAGGATAGAGCAACTGCGCCCAATAGCCTTGGGGCACCGGATGGCCGTCGATGCCATAGCCCTTAGGCCATTGGTCCTTCGGCAGGTGATAGGTGCCGAACAAACGGTCGAACAAGGGGAAGTGGATCGCGAAGTTGACGTCGATGGCCTCCTTTTCGATGCCGTGATGCCAATGGTGGAAGCGCGGAGTCACCAGCAGCTGATCGACGACCGGCAGGCGCCAGCTCAGGTTCGCGTGGATGAAGGTGGAATACAGGTAGACCAACAAGATATAGGCGTTCACCGCGGTCGGGCTGAAGCCGAGCGCGAACATCGGGATGACCGTCAAGGTACGGAGGCAAAGGATCTCCAGGAAGTGCATGCGCGCGCCCGCCATCCAATCCATGCTCTGCGCGGAATGATGGACCGCATGGAAGTGCCAGAGCCAAGGCACTCGGTGGAAGGCGCGGTGGACCCAATACTGCACCAAGTCGGTCAGGAACATCAGGGCGACCAACTGCACCAGGAACGGCAGGCCGGCCACCCACTGCTGGAGCGAAGCGAGCGCCGACGCGGCCGCCAACCACTTCGCCGGAGCGAAGCTGACGAAAGCGAGCACCTGGACCATGAAACTGCTGACGAGGTAATAGAACAGGTCTTCGCGCCATTCGCCGCGGAAGAGCGGCTGTTCAGGGCGGAGCGGGCTGAGTCGCTCCAACGGGATGAAGATGACCCCGGTGAAAAGCACGTTGAGCGCGAACCAGTCCAAGCCGAAGAACAACGGCGTCGGGTCGGGCGTCAGGGCCGTCGCGCTGGACCCGCCCAACAAGGTCGCGAGCAGCGCGCACGCCGCGCCCAACGTCCCGAGCAGCTTAGACGGGCGGAGCGCCAAGCTCAGCACCGAAGCCGTGAAACCGAGCAGCAGAATGGCCAGAACACCTAGCTTGAACCACGCTTGCGAATGCAGGGCCGTGAGTTCGGGCATCGCAAACTGCCCCGGGGCCCGCATCGAAACCACCAACGCCAAGCCGACCAGCCCCAGCGAAAGCCCCGCGACCCCGCTGATCCAACCCGAACCGAAAGCCCGCAACGGCGCGGGCGCCTCCAGTTCGTTGCGGAGTTTCTGACGCGTCTCTTGGAGGCTCATGGTAGGCGGGGTAGCCGACAGGTTGGTCGGCCGCCGACGAAGGGCAAGCCAGCGAGCGTAGGGGCTGCCTACTAGAAACCTAGGAAGCCTGGAAGGAGGAGCTTCAGGAGGAGGAGTGCTGAGTACGGATGACTGAGTTCAGAGCACAGTTGAAGGGAGGGCGCGGCGCAGCCACGCCCCTACCTGATGAGACTGCCCCAAACAAAAAGGGCGCCCGTAGGCGCCCTGGGTTTTCCGTCGCCTGGCGGCGCGCTTAGTAGCGGTAGCTGTCGGGCTTGAAGGGGCCGGTCGGCTTGACGCCGATGTAGGCGGCCTGGTCCTTCGAGAGCTTCGTCAGCTTGGCGCCGAGCTTCGCGAGGTGGAGACGGGCGACTTCTTCGTCGAGGTGCTTCGGGAGGACGACGACGCCGGGCTTGGCCGTGGCGCGCGTTTCCCAGAGGTGCAGCTGGGCGAGGACCTGGTTGGTGAAGGACGTCGACATCACGTAGCTCGGGTGGCCGGTGGCGCAACCGAGGTTCACGAGGCGGCCTTCGGCCAACATGTAGAGCTGGCGGCCGTCCTTGAACGTATAGCGGTCGACCTGCGGCTTGATGGTGTCCTTCTTCACGCCCTTGAAGGAGTTGAGGCGCGTGACCTGGATCTCGTTGTCGAAGTGGCCGATGTTACAGACGATCGCCTGGTCCTTCATCTTGGTCAGGTGCTCGAGCGTGATGATGTCCTTGTTGCCCGTGGCGGTGACGTAGATGTCGGCCTTGCCGAGGGTGTCCTCGACGGTGACCACGCGGTAGCCTTCCATCGCGGCTTGGAGCGCGCAGATCGGGTCGATCTCGGCGATCATGACCGTGGCGCCGAGGCCGCGGAGGGACTGGGCCGAGCCCTTGCCGACCGATTCGCGGCAACCGTAGAGGTTGTCGAACTTCGACTTCGTGGCGGTGTCGTTGACGTTGACGGTGGGGACGAGGAGGGAACCTTCCTCGAGCATGCGGTAGAGGCGCTTCACGCCGGTGGTGGTCTCTTCCGAGACGCCCTTCCAGGACTTCACGACCTTATGCCAGTGGCCCGGCTTCTGCTTGGCGACCTTCTTCAGGAGGTTCTTGATGATCTGCTCTTCCTCGGACTCGGACTTCGTGTCGACCCACTTGGAGCCGTTCTCGAGCTCGTAGCCCTTGTGGATGAGCAAGGTGGCGTCGCCGCCGTCGTCAACGATCAGCTCGGGGCCATCGCCGTTGGGCCAGGTAAGCGCACGCATGGTGCACTCCCAGTATTCCTCGAGCGTCTCGCCCTTCCAGGCGAAGACCGGCACGCCGGCCTTGGCGATGGCGGCGGCGGCGTGGTCCTGCGTCGAGAAGATGTTGCAGGAAGCCCAGCGCACGTCGGCCCCGAGGTCGACGAGCGTCTCGATGAGGACGGCCGTCTGGATGGTCATGTGGAGCGAACCGGCGATGCGGACGCCTTTGAGCGGCTGCTTCTTGCCGTACTTGGCGCGCAAGGCCATGAGGCCGGGCATCTCGTGCTCGGCGACTTGGAGCTCCTTGCGGCCCCACTCGGCGAGGCCGAGGTCGGCGACTTGGAAATCAGCGCCCTTCTTGGACGCGCGGGAGTTTTGGGAGGACATGAAGGGAGGGATAGAGGTTAGGCGGAATGGAGGGCCTTGATGAAGGCCGGGAGCTTCGAGGTCGTTTCCCAAGGCAGGCCCTTCTTGCCGAAGTGGCCGTAGTGGGTCGACGCGCGGTAGATCGGACGACGGAGGTCGAGCTGGCGGATGATCTCGGCCGGGTTGAAGAGGAAGACCTTCTTCACGGCGGCGAGGATCTGCGCGTCGGACAGCGTGCCCGTGCCGAAGGTGTCGAGGTGCAGGCTGGTCGGCTCCGGGTGGCCGATGGCGTAGGCGGCCTGGAGTTCGCAGCGTTCGGCGGCGCCGGACGCGACGATGTGCTTGGCGACCCAGCGGGCCATGTAGGCGGCGGAACGGTCGACCTTGGTCGGGTCCTTGCCGGAGAAAGCGCCGCCACCGTGACGGCCCATGCCGCCGTAGGAGTCGACGATGATCTTACGGCCCGTCAGGCCGCAGTCGCCCTGAGGGCCACCGACGACGAAGCGACCCGTGGGGTTGATGAGGTATTCGGTCTTCTTCCCGAGCAAGGCCTTCGGGAGGACCTTCTGGATGACCTGCTCAATGCAGAACTTCTCGATCTGGCGGTGCGACACGTCGGCCGTGTGCTGCGTCGAGATGACGACGTTCTCGATGGCGACCGGGCGGCCGTCTTCGTAGCGGACGGCGACCTGCGACTTGCAGTCTGGGCGGAGCCATGCGGTGCCCTTGGCGCCGGACTTGCGGAGGCGGGCGAGCTCGCGGTTGAGGCGGTGGGCGAACATGACCGGCGCGGGCATGAGCTCAGGCGTCTCGGTGGAGGCGTAACCGAACATGATCCCTTGGTCGCCAGCGCCCATCTTGGCGTGCTTCTTGCCCTCGGCCTTGCGTTCGTCGACGCCTTGGGCGATGTCGGGCGACTGCTTGGTCAGCAGGTTCGTGATGAAGACCTTGTCGGCGTGGAAGACATCGTCGTCGTTCACGTAGCCTATCTCACGGATGGCCGCGCGGACGACCTCCTCGAAGTTGACCTTCGCCTTGGTCGTGAGTTCGCCGGCGATGACCACGTGGTCGCTCTTGACCAAGGTCTCGCAGGCGACGCGCGAGAAACGGTCCTGCGCGAAGCAGGCGTCGAGGACGGAATCGGAGATCGAGTCAGCCACCTTGTCGGGGTGACCCTCCCCGACCGATTCGGAGGAGAACGTGAAGGAAGCAGCGCGTGCCATAAGGTCAGGGAAACAAAAGGGGAACCCGCCTGATAGCAAGTGAGCATCTAAGTATCTGGATAGGAAGATGCGTCAT
>RFQN01000146.1 GCA_009924965.1 Verrucomicrobiota bacterium | reverse complement strand
CGATGCCGATGTTGCCCTCCCCTCGCCCATCCGTGCGGATCATGGTGTTCATGCCGAGGATGCGACCTTCGAAATCGATGAGCGGGCCGCCTGAATTACCATGGTTGATGGCCGCGTCCGTCTGGATGAAATCCTCGTAATTCAGGCCTAAACCCGAGCGTCCCAACGCCGAGACGATACCCGAAGAGACCGACATGCCGACGCCCAAAGGGTTGCCGATCGCATACACGGGGTCGCCGACGCGGGCCTTGTCGCTGTCCGCAAACCGCGCGAACGGCAGGTTATGTTCGTCGACCTTGACGACGGCGATGTCCGTCTTGTCATCCACGGCCAAGACGCGGGCCTTGAATTCGCGGCGATCGGAGAGCGTCACGTAAGCCAGCTTGGCAACCGTGTTGTCGGGCATCATCACGACGTGGCGGTTGGTGATGATGTAGCCGTCAGGATTGATGATCGTGCCCGAACCGAGCCCGACGAACATCTGCACCTCGCCGGTCTTGGGGTCGGTCTTGGTGTTCGACTTCAAGTCGTCGGGCGCGATGCGGGTCTTCAGGCGACGCAGGTAATCCGGAGGAATCGTGGCGGCGGTGCGGATGCTGACCACCGCCGGCATCACGCGCGCGAGCATGTCGGCGGTCCCGGCTCCAGGTTGGGCGCGATTGATGTCCTTTCCGTCGACCTGGAAAGAAACGGCCGCCAGCATCATGGCCGGCGCAAGGCAAAGCACGGCGAGAAGACGTCTCATGCCTCCAAAGTTTAGGAGGCAAATGGGCCAAGGCAAGCGACCTCAGCGGGCCATCGTGAAGCCGGCCCCCGGGGTGGTCGGCTCCGCCTCGTCGCGTTCCTTGTTGAATCGCATCGAGAAGAGACGGGTCACGCCCTTCTCCTGCATGGTCGCCCCAAAGATGGCGTCGGCCGCCGAGACCGTACGCTTATTGTGGGTGATGACGACAAACTGGGAGAAGCGGGTGAATTCGCGGATGATGTCCGTGAAACGGCCGACGTTGGCGTCGTCCAAGGGGGCGTCGAGCTCGTCCAGCACGCAAAGCGGGGAGGGCTTCACCATGTAGATGGCAAAGAGGAGGGCCACGGCGGTCATGGTGCGCTGGCCACCGGAAAGCAGGGAGATGCCCTTGAGCTTGGTGCCCGGGGGCTGAGCCACGATCTCGATCCCGCTCTCCAGCGGGTCTTCGGCCTGGACCAAGGTGAGGTCGGCGGAGCCGCCCACGAACAGGCGCTCGAAGGTGAACTTGAAGTTCTTCCGGACCTGCTCGAACGTGTCGGTGAAGAGCTTGAGGGAGGTCTGGTTGAGCTCGTCGATGGCCTTGGTGAGTTCTTCCTTGGCCTTCCAAAGGTCGTCGCTCTGCTTCGTCAGGAAGTCGTGGCGGTCGCGCAGCGAGGAATACTCTTCGACGGCGACGAGGTTGACGGAACCCATGCCCGCCATGCGGTCACGGAGTTCGGAGATTTCGCGGACGAGCGGCGGCCAATCGGTGGAGCCCAAGGCGGCGAGGTCTTCTTCCGTGGGTTCGCCACGACGGACTACGGCGGCGCGGGCCGGACGACTGCCCTCTTCTTCGGTTTCCTCCAGATCGCCGAAGCCGGCGGCGCCTTCGGGCTCGCCTTCCGCCAACCAGAGCTGGGTGCGCCAATCGACGGTCGCCACGTCCAGTTGGTGGTCGGCCTGGACCTTTTCGAGGATGAAGCCCGACTGCGAGGTCTGCTCGGTCAGGTTGACTTCCAAGGACTTCAAGCGCGCATCCATCTCGCGGAGGCGGTCGCGGTCGACGGAGAGGACCTTGTCTTCGCTTTCCAGCAAGCCGTCCTTCTGCGCCAAGTCCTCGCGGAGGGCGGTCAAGGCCGTCGCGGAGACTTCGATTTCAGCGGCCAAGCGGACGGAGCTTTCGCGCGCGGTGACGCCTTGAGCCTGCAGGTCGGCGATGAGGCGCTCGTTGCTCTGGGCTTCCTGACGACGGGCGGCGAGGCGGTGCGAGGCTTCGGAGCGGCGCGACTCGAGGTCGGCGACTTCGCGGCCAACGAGCTCGAGACGCTGGCGCTGTTCGGCCAAGGACAGGCGGACTTCGCCCAGCGAGTTGCGGCGAAGGTCCGCTTCGGCGCGGCGGACTTCGACGTCCTTTTCGCCGTCGGTGATGGCTTGGCGCAGGGTCGCGACCTGCGTGTCCTTCGTGGTCAAGGTCTCCTGCGCGCGATCGCGGCGCTGCAAGGCTTCGGCCTTCGACGTCTCGATCTCGTTCAGCTGACGCTGCTCGCGGTTGATGCGGTCATCCGCGGTCACGAGGGTCGAACGGGCAGAGCGCTCATCGGCCTGCGAGACGGAAAGCTCCTGCGCAGCCAACTGGGTGGCGGCACGCAGGTTGGTCACCTCGACTTCATTGGCGTCGATCGACGACTGCAGGCCCAAGGCCTGTTCGTTCAGCGTGGTCAGCTGGTCGTTCTCGGACTCCAGTTTGGCGCGGACGGCACGAATCTCGCTTTCGCGCGAGAAGACGCTGGAGCCGGCGCCAGTGGCCGCCTTGCGCGGACGACCGGCGAAGACCAGACCACGGCGATCGACGAGGTCGCCTTCGGTCGTGGCGACGAGGAAGAACTCAAAACCGGGATTGGCGCGCCACCAACCGAGGAAATCGCCAAGGCTATCGCAGACGTAGCAACCATCGAAGAGGTTGGCGACCAAGCGGGCATGCGCCGGGGCCTTCGGGGCCACGGCGGTGCTGGCGGCACGCAGCCAGCCGGGAGCGGCGGCGCCGGCGCGCGAGGCGGGCGGGGCTTCCACTTGGAAAACCGCGCGGCCGAGCTGGCGTTCACCGAGCTTGGCGACGATGCCGGGGAGGAATTCGGCGCTCTCCAAGGCCACGGCCTCGGAAGCGGCACCCAAGATGCTTTCCAGCGGACCAGCGACGGAGGCATCGGTCACGGTGACGAGGTCCGCGAGAGCGGAAGCCTTGCCTGCTGGCATGCTTTCGGCGAATTCACCGCGAAGCACGGCCTTGGCTGCATCGGAGAAGCCTTCGAGACGCGACTGCATCTGCTCGAGCAGGCCGAGTTGGGCGGAAAGTTTAGCAACCTGGCGATCCTGTTCGGAGATCGTCTGCTGCAGCGCACGGAACTCGCTGAGAAGCGCCTTCGCCTTCTCGGCGCCGGCGAGCTCGTTGGCGCGGGCCGTCTGCAGTTCGGTGTGGCGAGTGGTAACGACGGCGGCGCTTTCCTGAGCACGGCGCTCCAAGCCTTCGCGCTCGGCCTTAGCCTGGGTCAATGAGGCCGATAGGTCGACATGGCGCTGCTGGTAGCCACGGAGGTCGACTTCGAGGTTGGTGACGTCGGCGCGGGCGCGGGTCATCTCGCCCTCGGCGATGAGGATATCCTGACGGGCGCGGCGGAGACGGTTCTCGGCGTCCATCAACTGACGCAGCGATTGGTCCACTTCCGCGGTCTTCTCGCGGAACGTCGCATCGGCGGCGGTCACGTCCCCGGCGGCGGCCGACTTGACGTCGGAGGTGCCTTGCAGGCGGGCTTCAAATTCCACGATGGCCTGTTCGGCTTCCGCGGCTTCGCGGCGGACCTCAGCAAGGCGAGCGGTCAAATCCTCGGAGCGCAGGTCGGCGGTGCGGGCCGAAGCTTCCGCATTCTCGCGGGCCGTGCGCAGGTCAAAGAGCGCCTGCTGGGACTGCTGGACGCGTTCGGCTAGTTCGAGGCGCAAGGCGCGGGTCGACGCCAAGGCGGCTTCACGGGCGCGCAGGTCGTCGGACAAGGTGGTGACTTCGGCGCGGCAGGCCGTGGCTTCGACGTCGAGGCGTTCGATCTGGGCCTTGCGGTCAAAGAACTGCTTCGACTGCCAAGCGAGGTCAAGGTGCGTGAAGCGGTGGCGGAGGCGGCGGTAGCGCAAGGCCTTGGCGGCCTGGCGACGCAGCGTGGCGATCTGGCGGCCGACTTCACCGATGACGTCGGTGACGCGGGCGAGGTTGGTGTCGACGCCGGCCAGCTTGTTGAGGGCTTCCTTGCGCTGCGACTTGTAGCGGGTGATCCCGGCGGCTTCTTCAAAGAGGTAGCGACGTTCGGCGGGGTTCGCGGAGAGGATCTGGTCGATCTGCCCCTGCACCATGAACGAGTAGGACATGCGGCCGATGCCGGTATCCATGAACAGACGCTGGATGTCCTTGAGACGGGCGGGCTTGCCGTTGAGGAAGTAGTCGCTCGTGCCCTCGCGATAGATGCGGCGCATGACCGAGACCTCGGCGAAGGCGGTACCCAGCTCCTTTTCGCAATCAGCGAAGACTAGTTCCACCTCGCACTGCGGCAGGGGCTTGCGGCGGTCGGTCCCCGAAAAGATGACGTCCTGCATGCTCGTGCCGCGGAGCGACTTGGCGCTCTGCTCGCCGAGCACCCAGCGGATGGCGTCGACGATGTTGGACTTGCCGCAGCCGTTAGGGCCGACGACGGCCGTGACGCCGGGACGGAGCTCGATACGAGTCCGGTCGGCGAAGCTTTTGAATCCGTTGGCGACGATTTCCTTGAGGT
>RFQN01000145.1 GCA_009924965.1 Verrucomicrobiota bacterium | reverse complement strand
CGCTGATTCCCCTAATACTTGACCCTTCCCCCGTTTTTCCCCTCTTTCGAGGCATGTCGTCCGCTCTTCTGTTCTCCGGCCAAGGCGCCCAAGTGGTGGGTATGGGTAAGTCCTTGTACGATAACTCTCCTTTGGCCAAGGGTCTGTATGACCGGGCGGCCGCCGTGCTGCCTTTTGACCTCCGTCAGGTCTGTTTCGAAGGCCCCGCCGAAGTGCTCACCGAGACGCGGGTCTGCCAGCCGGCCTTGTATGTCCAAGGCTACGCGATCGCCCAGATCCTGCGCGAACGCGGTAAGCTCAACGACCTCAAGGCCTGCCTTGGGCTTTCCTTGGGCGAATTGACCGCCTACGCCGTCGCCGGCGTCTGGGACTTTGAAACTGGCCTCAAGGTCGTCGCCGAACGCGGCCGCCTCATGCAGCAGGCCTGTGACCAGACCAAGGGTGGCATGGCCGCGGTCATCGGTGGTTCCCGCGAGGACATCTTTAAGCTCTGCGCGGCCTTCGACATCGACGCCGCGAACTTCAACTGCCCGGGCCAGGTCGTCATCTCCGGTGAGTCCGACAAGGTTGCCCAGGCCGTGGCCCGCGCCAAGGAGTTCGGCCCGTTCAAGCTCGTGAAGCCCCTCGTCGTGGCCGGCGCCTACCACAGCCGCCTCATGGAGCCCGCCCGCGCGGCCTTCGAGGCCTTCCTGCAGGGCGTTGAATTCAAGCGCCCGCAGGTCACCGTCTACTCGAACACCACCGGCGGCACGCTCTCCGAGCCGGCCGACCTCCGGGCGGCGCTGGTCAAGCAGGTCGTCTCCTCCGTCCTCTGGGAGGACGATTGCAAGGCCGCCGCCGACTCCGGCATCGCCCAGTTCTACGAATGCGGACCAGGCGGCGCTCTGGCGGGCATGATGAAGCGCACGGCCCCGACGGCCCCGATCGCTTCCCTGCACGAGTTCGCCGATATTCCGGCCTAATCCGCCTCCCGACAGGGCTAACGCTGGACAAGCGCCCCCGCCGTCTTCCTATTAGCCTATTCCTCTGACTTCGACCCAGCCTTCGATTCAGCCCTCGACTCTTCCTCCTCCTTCCCGTGTCCCTAGACCACATCCGTAACTTCTGCATCATCGCGCACGTCGACCACGGCAAGACGACGCTGTCCGACCGCCTGCTGGAGCACACGAAGACCATCGAGAAGCGTCAGATGAAGGAGCAGCTCCTCGACGCCATGGACCTCGAGCGCGAGAAGGGCATCACCATCAAGTGCCACCCGGTGACGATGAACTTCACCGCGCCGGACGGTAAGCAGTACATCCTCAACCTCATCGACACCCCGGGGCACGTCGACTTCGCCTACGAAGTCTCCCGCTCCTTGGCCGCCTGCGAAGGCGCCGTGCTCTTGATCGACGCCTCGCAAGGCGTGGAGGCCCAGACCGTGGCCAACGCGACCCTCGCGATGAACCAGGGCCTCGAGATCGTCCCGGTCATCAACAAGGTCGACCTCCCCAGCGCCCGTCCCGATGAAGCCCGTCGTCAGGTCGAGGACATCCTGACGATCCCCGCGCAGGACGCCGTGCTGGCCTCCGGCAAGTCCGGCATCGGCATCGACGACATCTTCGCGGCCATCATCAAGCGCGTCCCCGCGCCGCGCTGGTCCGACTACCCGCAGCACCGCGCGTTGGTCTTCGATTCGCTCTTCGACTCCTACAAGGGCGTCATCAGCTACGTCCGCGTCTTCTCGGGTACCTTCAAGGCCGGCCAGACCATCGAGCTGATGTACAACGGCGTCCGCTCCGTCATCAAGGAAGTCGGCGTGTTCTCGCCCAAGATGAAGCCGCAGGACGAGCTCGGCCCGGGCTCGGTGGGCTACATCGTCATCAACATCCGCGAAGTCGCGGACGTGAAGGTCGGTGACACCATCACCCTGGCGAACGACCCCGCCAAGGAGCCCGTCCCGGGCTTCAAGGAGGTCCGTCCGATGGTCTTCAGCGGCATCTACCCGCTCGACACGGCCGACTACGAGAAGCTCAAGACCTCCTTGGCCAAGCTGGCCATCAACGACTCCTCGCTCACCTACACGGCGGAGAGCTCGACGGCCCTGGGCTTCGGCTTCCGTTGCGGCTTCCTGGGCCTGCTCCACATGGAGATCGTCCAGGAGCGCCTGCGCCGCGAGTACGACCTCGACATCCTGTCCACGTACCCGTCGGTCGTCTACAAGGTCTTCACCACCGACGGCGTCGAGCACATCCTCGACAACCCGGTGATGATGCCCGACCCGTCCGCCATCGAGCACATCGAGGAGCCGACGATCCGCGCGCACATCCACATCCCCGGCACGTCCATCGGCGACATGCTCACCCTCGTGCAGGAAAAACGCGGCATCTGCGAGCGCACCGAGACCATCGACGGCGACCGCGTCGTCTTGGTCTGCCTCCTCCCGCTCAACGAGATCCTCGTCGACTTCAACGACCGCATGAAGTCCATCACCCGAGGCTACGGCTCGATGGATTACGAGTTGGGTGAATACGTCACCTCCGACCTCGTGAAGATGGACATCCGCGTCAACGAGGAGCCGGTCGACGCCTTCTCGTCCATCGTGCACGCCACCAAGGCCGAAGGCCGCGGCCGTGCCCTCTGCGAGAAGCTCAAGGAGCTCCTCCCGCGTCAGCTCTTCAAGATCGCCATCCAGGCCGCCATCGGGTCCAAGGTCATCGCCCGCGAGACCATCGGTTCCGTCGGCAAGGACGTGACCGCGAAGTGCTACGGCGGCGACATCTCCCGTAAGCGCAAGCTCCTCGACAAGCAGAAAGAGGGCAAGAAGCGCATGAAGCAGATCGGCAAGGTCGACATCCCGCAGGAGGCCTTCATCAAGATCCTCAAGAACGAGGGCTAAGCCCCGTTTCTGTCCTTCCCAGCGGCCGTCCGTCCCGTTAGGTTGGGGCGTCGGCCTGCCATGCTTACCTATCTCCCTGGTATTTTTCTCCCCAAGCACTACCGCTTCCTGAAGATCGCGAAGCAGGTGCTTGGTATCTCGCACAAGGTGAAGCTCTACCGCGGCGACGTGCTCCGCGCCGAAGACCTGGCCGAGCAGGAACGCCTCGCGGCCACGCTCCGCGAGCTCGTGCGCCGCTCGGCCAAGCCCGACGAGATCGAGCCGGCCATCACGGCCTTGCATGATGTCCTGTTGCGTAATGGCGGTAAGGTTTACCCGCTGACCTCGAATGCCGACTGGGTCGAGATGATCGTCATGGCGGCGATCGTGGCCGGCGCGATCCGTAGCTTCGCGTTCCAACCTTTTAAGATCCCGACCAACTCGATGTGGCCGACGTACAACGGCATGACTTCCGAGGTGCGCGCCCCTGGTTCCGAAGTTCCGAGCTTCGCCACGCGAGCGCTGGAGAAGTTCCAATGGACCTGGACCTACGTGGAGCGGGCCCCGGTCGACGGCGAAGTGAAGATCCCGTTGGAGTACTCTGGTTTCGACGGTAAGGATAAGCACTACCGTCCGCGTGGACGGAGCGCCGGCGGCGAAGGCTACACCTTGGTGGTCGGCAACACGCCGCTGGCCATCGACGTCCCCGCCGACTTCGGCCTCGAGGGCGTGCTCCTGCGCACCTATTTCCCCGACTACGCCAAGCTCCCGCTGCGTCGCCAGGACGCCGAGCGCTGGGATAAGCTCCTCGTGCAGGCGGGGCGCGATAACCGCATCGAGGTCGGCCCCAACGGTCCCCTGCTGCTGACGGGTTTCAAGGCCAAGGCCGGTCAGACGGTGCTGAACTTCGACATCCTCACGGGCGACATGCTCTTCGTGGACCGCGTCTCGTATCATTTCGTGAACCCGTCGCGGGGCGACACCTTCGTCTTCAAGACGAACAACATCCCGGGCTTGGCCGACCGCAACGGCAACCCCTCCCAGAACTACTACGTCAAGCGCCTGGCTGGCGTCCCCGGTGAACGCCTCTTCATCGACGCCGACGGCCGCCTCTACGTGAACGGCTCGGTCGTCACTTCGCCTGAGCCGATGGTGCTGAACTCCCAGCGCGCGACCGATCGCGGCTATTACGGCTACCTCGCTGACATCGGCGACTACGCGTATGCCTTGCCGCTGAACAAGGAATACACCGTTACCGATCGCCATTACTATGCCCTCGGCGACAACTCCGCGAACAGCTTTGACTCCCGTGGTTGGGGCGAAGTCCCGGAGAAAGACGTCGTCGGCAAGCCGCTCTTCATCCTGCACCCCTTCACCTCGCACTGGGGCGCCGCGAAGTAGGGGCGGACGCTGGTCACTCCGGGTTGCGCGTATCGGGTATTGGGTATCGGAATGGTAGGGACAGCACCACGTGCTGTCCTTGTTTTCGTTGGGTAGGGACGTGACGGCGTCGCGTCCGATTGCCGAGGAAGGCTTTAGGAAATGCAAAGCACTGTCAGGAAGGTGGTGCCTTCACGTCGTTGACAGTTTTTTGCAGTCAGCCACTATGATGGGGCCCGAACGCGGGCGCCTGTGAGTTTGCCCACCCCGCCCAACTTCTACGGTCTCGCGACTTTTTGCTGCAAGGCGAACCGGCTCTACCGTATCTACCTCCGGCCCGATGAGATGGTCTT
>RFQN01000144.1 GCA_009924965.1 Verrucomicrobiota bacterium | reverse complement strand
GTCTGCGTGCAGGTCATGATCCGCACGCCTAAGAAGCCGAATTCGGCTCAGCGTAAGGTCGCCAAGGTGCGCCTCACGAACGGCCAGGAAGTCATCTCCTACATCCCCGACGAAGGCCACAAGCTCCAGGAGCACTCGGTCGTCCTCGTCCGCGGTGGCCGCGTGAAGGACCTTCCGGGCGTCCGCTACCACATCGTCCGTGGCCCGCTCGACTGCTCCGGCGTCGAAAAGCGTCGTCGCTCCCGCTCCAAGTACGGCGTGAAGCGCCCGAAGGAAAAGAAGGCCTAATCTCCGTCCCTAACTTTTAGCACACCCTCCTCATGTCTCGTCGTCGTAAA
This sequence comes from Verrucomicrobiota bacterium, assembly GCA_009924965.1. GTDB lineage: Bacteria > Verrucomicrobiota > Verrucomicrobiia > Opitutales > UBA953 > UBA953. The sequence continues at coordinate 4,261 of RFQN01000144.1, read as the reverse complement.
GCAGTTAAGCGCGTCCACCAGCCGGACGCCCGTTATGGTAGCCCCCTCGTCAGCCAGCTCATCAATATGGTGATGAAGTCGGGCAAGAAGTCCATCGCCCAAGGCATCGTCTACGGCGCGATCGAGAAGGTTTCCGAAAAGCTCATGAAGGGCAACCCGGTCGAGCTCCTGCTCGGCGCCCTCGAAAACTGCCGCCCGAAGCTGGAGGTCAAGAGCCGCCGCGTCGGTGGTGCCACCTACCAGGTCCCGGTCGAAGTCAGCCACGAGCGCCAGAACAGCATCGCCCTCCGCTGGGTCGTCCTCGCTGCCCAAGGCCGCAAGGGTTCCCCGATGGCCGAAGCCCTCGCCTCCGAAATCGTCGATGCCTACAACAACACCGGCAACGTCGTGAAGAAGCGCGAAGAAACGCACAAGATGGCTCAGGCCAACCGTGCCTTCGCCCACCTCCGCTGGTAATCCGCCTTTTCTTCTTCCGTCTGATTCTTGGTTCCGACCATGGCTAAACTTTCCGAGCTCAACTCTTCGTCCCGCGCGTTCCCCTTGGAGCACACGCGCAACATCGGCATCGCTGCGCACATCGACGCCGGCAAGACGACCACCACGGAACGCATTCTCTTCTACACGGGCGTCGTCCACAAGATGGGCGAAGTCCATGACGGTACCGCGACCACCGACTGGATGGAGCAGGAGCGCGAGCGTGGCATCACGATCACCGCGGCCGCTATTTCCGCGGGCTGGAAGACGAAGGAAGGCCATTTCGCCAACATCGACCACCGCATCAACATCATCGACACCCCGGGCCACGTGGACTTCACGGCCGAGGTGGAGCGCTCCTTGCGCGTCCTCGATGGTGCCGTCGCCGTCTTCTGCGCCGTCGCCGGCGTCCAGCCCCAGTCCGAAACGGTCTGGCGCCAGATGAACAAGTACGGCGTTCCGCGCGTCGCCTTCGTCAACAAGATGGACCGTACCGGTGCCGATTACTTCGGCGCGGTCGACGACATCCGCACCAAGCTGAAGGGCAACGCCCACCCGCTCTTCATCCCGATCGGCCAGGGCGAAGAGTTCAAGGGCATGATCGACCTCATCAAGAACGTCGCCTACGTCTACGACGAGACCGACCCGAAGGGGATGAAGTACCACACGGTCGAGATCCCCGAAGGCCAGAAGAAGGAAGCCGCCGAATGGCGCACCAAGCTCATCGAAGGCTTGGCCGACTTCGACGACGTCCTCGCCGCCAAGTACCTGGACGGCCAGGAAGTGACCATCGACGAGATGCGCACCGGCATCCGTAAGGCCACCCTCTCCCTCAACTTCATCGGCGTCATCCCGGGTTCCGCTTTCAAGAACAAGGGTGTCCAGATGCTCCTCGACTGCGTCGTCGACTTCCTCCCGTCCCCCGTCGACATGCGCCCCCAGAAGGCCTTCGTCGATGGTGGCGACACGGAAATCGCCATCGGTCCGGACGACAAGGCCAAGGTCACCGGCCTCTGCTTCAAGCTTTGGTCCGACCCGCACGTCGGCCAGCTCGTCTTCTACCGCGTCTACCGCGGTCAGCTCAAGAAGGGCGAAGCCCTCTACAACCCGCGCACCCGCAAGAACGAACGCGTCTCCCGCATCGTTCTGCTCCGTGCGATGGACCGCGAAGAAATCGACGTCGCCTACTCCGGTGACATCTGCGCCATCATCGGCCCGAAGGACATCGCCACCGGCGACACCCTCACCGCCGAAGACGACTTGGTCCTCGAGAAGACCACCTTCGCCGAGCCGGTGATCTCGATGTCCATCGAGCCCAACTCGAAGGGCGACCAGGAACGCCTCTCCATCGGCCTGCAGCGCCTCGCTCAGGAAGACCCGACCTTCCGCGTCACTTCGAATCCGGAAACCGGCCAGACCCTCATCTCGGGCATGGGCGAGCTCCACCTCGAAATCATCGTCGACCGCCTCAAGCGCGAATTCCGCGTCGAAGCGAAGTCCGGCAAGCCGCAGATCTCCTACCGCGAAACCATCACGGCCAAGGCCGAAGGCGTGGGCAAGTTCATCCGCCAGTCCGGTGGTAAGGGCCAGTACGGCCACGTGGAAATCAAGCTCGAGCCGAACCCCGGTTCCGCTCGTCTCCCGGGTGCTCCGGGCGAAGAGATCATCAACGAAATCGTGGGTGGCGTCATCCCGAAGGAATTCATCAAGCCGACCATCGAAGGCATCAAGGATGCCGCCAAGAACGGCACCATCGCCGGCTACCCGGTGATCGACTACAAGGTCAGCATCGTCTTCGGTTCCTTCCACGAAGTGGACTCGAACGAAATGGCGTTCAAGATGGCCGGCATCTTCGCGTTCAAGGACGCCATGAAGGACGCCAAGCCCCAGCTGCTGGAGCCCATCATGAAGGTAGAAGTCGTGACCCCGGAAGAATACCAGGGCGACATCATGGGCGACTTGAACCGTCGTCGTGGCCAGATCCAGGGCATGGACACCAAGGGTGGCCTTTGCAACATCGACGCCCGCGTGCCTCTCGCCGAAATGTTCGGTTACTCGACGGACGTCCGCTCCCTCTCCAAGGGCCGCGCCTCCTACTCGATGGAACCCGCCAACTACGAGCGCGTCCCTGAGCAGATCCTTAAGCAGGTCGTCGAGACTTCCTCGCGCGCCCCTGCCCGCACCTAACCCCCACAACTTCCTCCCAAGATGGCCAGCAAAACCAAGATTCGCATCAAGCTCAAGGGCTTCGACTACCGCATGGTGGACCACTCCGCCAACGAGATCGTCGACACCGCCAAGCGCACCGGCGCCCGTGTTTCGGGCCCCGTTCCCCTCCCGACCTCGATCGAGCGTCTCACCGTCAACCGTTCGCCGCACGTCGACAAGAAGTCGATGGACCAGTTCGAGATCCGCACGCACAAGCGTCTGATCGAGATCATCGAGCCGAACGCGCAGACGGTCGATGAGCTGCGTAAGCTCAACATGCCCTCGGGCGTGAATTTCAACATCATCGCCTAAACCCTCACCTTCAACCTCAACCCCAAAGCAGGCGCCAAGCGACCCTACGACAGGACCAAGATTCCGCAAGGACATCCAAAGCCTAACGCAGGTCATCACTGACCTAAAGATTCCGCAAGGAATCACCTGCCTCTTAGAAAATGAAGCACCAACTACTCGGTAAGAAAATCGTAATGACCCAGGTATACGACGGGGAGAACAACCTCGTCCCTGTTACGGTCGTCCAAGCCGGCCCGTGTCCCGTGACGCAGGTCAAGACCGTCCTCAGCGACGGTTACAACGCCGTGCAGATCGGCTTCGGCGAACAGAAGGAGAGCCGTCTCTCCGGCGCCGAACTCGGCCACCTCAAGAAGGCCGGCGTCTCGCCGGTCAGCCACCTCCAGGAAATCCGCCTCTCGGCCGCCCCTGAAGTCAAGGTCGGCGACGTCTTCACCGTCGAGAAGTTCACCGTCGGCCAGATGGTCGATGTCATCGGCACCGTCAAGGGCCGTGGCTTCCAGGGCGTCATGAAGCGCCACAACATGGACGGCCAGCCTGACTCCCACGGTCACATGATGCACCGCCGTATCGGCTCGATCGGTATGCGCCAGACCCCGGGTCACGTCTTCAAGGGCAAGCGCATGCCGGGCCACATGGGCTCCGTCCAGCGCACCGTCCAGAACCTTCGCGTCGTGCAGGTGCTCGCCGAGAAGAACCTCCTCCTCATCAAGGGCAGCTTCCCCGGCGCCAACGGCGAGCTTGTGCTCGTCCGTCCTGCCAAGAAGTCCAAGTAACCCCTAACGCACGCACGCAGCCATGAAGCTCAAAGTTTACAAGTCCGACGGTTCCTCCTTCTCCGAGAAGGAATTCGACCTCCCTTCCTTCGAAGGCGACAAGGGTGTTGCCCTGCTGAAGCAGGTCATCGTCTCCTACCAGGCCAACAAGCGCCAGGGCACCTCCAAGACCATCACCGTCCAGGCCAAGAAGATCGCGCTCCAGCGCGCCCTCTTCGACCTCGCCAACGAAGGCGGCCTCGCCGTCATCGAGCGCTTCGAAGTGGCCAAGCCCAAGACCGCCCTCTTCGCCAAGGTGCTCAAGAACGTCAGCCCGGAAGGCAAGCGCCTCCTGGTCGTCGACAGCACCTGGAGCGAGCCGGTCCTCCGCGCCAGCCGCAACATCAGCCGCGCGCTGTTCTCCAACTCCTCCAACCTCAACGCCCTCGACCTCGTCAAGACGCCCCGCGTCCTGATCACCCTTGAAGGCCTCACCAAGGTGCTCGAGCGCACCA
>RFQN01000143.1 GCA_009924965.1 Verrucomicrobiota bacterium | reverse complement strand
GGTCTTGGGGGTCGTCAGGTTGCGGGTCGTCGCGGCCAGGCGCTCGTCGAAGCCGACGTACATGCCGGGTGCGTAGACGAAGTGGGAGGCCAGCACCGCGACCAAGGCGGCGCAGGTCAGGGCCAAGGCCAAGGGCAGGAAATCCACCCCGCGTTCCACGGGACGGACCTTCTCGAGTATGCCCAAGGGCGTGCGCATCTTCAGGCCTTGCGGTTCTTCTCCTCGGGGAGTTCGTGCTGGACGAAGGTGATGACGGAGTGGGCGGCGATCTCCATTTCCGTGACGATGGAGCGGACGCGGCCGACGAGGAAATGGTGCGCGAGCGAACAGCCGGCGGCGATGACGAGCGAGAAACCGGCGTTGGCGAGGGCCGCCAGGATGTCGGGGAAGAGGCCTTGCGCGGAGGCGTAGACGCTGCCGTCGTGCAAGGCGCTGGCGAGGTGGAAGCCCGAGAAGATGGCCGCGGCCAAGCCGATCAACGGGGCGACGCGGCCGATGGCGGAGATGGTGCCGAGGCGTCGTTCGAGGACCGGCAATTCGAGCAAGGCCGCTTCGGTGGCGGCGGCGCGCATGGCGGCTTCATTGCCTTCGGAGCGGAGCAGGGCGGCCTTCACGACGCGCGGCACGGGCCCCGGCGACTCTTCGCAGGCTGCCAGGGCTTCGAGCGGACGTCCGGCGCGGAGGTTGTTGCGGACGCCTTCGATGAAGTCGGAGGAGAGCACCAGGCCGCGGTGCAGGAACATGGCGCGTTCGACGACGAAGACCAAGGCGAGGAAAGCGAGGGCGAGTAGGATCCAGACGAAGGGCCCGGCGTCGGCGGGGAAGGAGAAAGGGGCGTTCATCGTGGTTTCTGGTTATTGCCGTTCGCCCGGAGGCTCGCAAGTTTGCTTTCGGCGGCGCCTTGGCCGGGGAGGCGGCTCTCGCCGGGGGCTAGGCCGCGGTTGAGTTCGGGGATGAGGCGGTAGACGGCGATGGCTTCGGCGGTGTCGCCTTCTTCTTCGTGGATGTTGCCCAGCAAGAGGATGGAGCTGGCAATCCAAGTGCGGCCGGTGGGGCCGAAGCTAGTCTCGTCGGTCGCGCCGTTCTGGCGGAGCGAGGCGAGGGCGCGGACCAGCACGGTCTTGGCTTCAAGGCGTGTGCCGGGGGCATCGCTCTTCGATTCGGCCTTGGCGCGTTCGAGCAAGGCTAAGGCCAGTTTGTAGCGGGCCTCGGCGAGCGTGTCAGGGTCGCGGGCCCAGGCGATGGCCACGTTCTCGTAGGCGCCCGCGGCGATGGCGACGCGTTGGCGATCGAGTTCGCCTTTCCGGTCGCGGCGGAGTTCGGCCAGGCTCTTGTCGTCGTCCGTGCAGACGACGATGCCCGAGGCCCGGGCGAAGCCCTGGGCCGCCGGGATGCCCGACTCGGGGACCGGCATCACCATGTCGGCGTCGACCGGGGCCTGGCGGGTGGCTTCTTCCGCGGCTTCGTATAGGCCGAGTTCGGCGAATTCGGTCAGCGTGGCGTCGCCGGCGAATTCCTTGGCCAAGGCCAGGAAGCGGGCCTGCGCCTCGGCGTGGCGGCCGAGGGCGGCGAGATGGCGTCCTTCCACGAGGTACGACGACGCCGTAGCCGGGACCTTGCCGTATTTCTTCCGGAGGGCTTCGAGGTCGGCGAGGCCCTTGCCGGAGTTGGCACCCAAGGCCGTGCGGGCCTTGAGCAGGGCCACGTGTCCGCGCAGCTTGGGTGCGTTGACCTTCAGGTCGGCCGAAGCGTCTACCGGCAGGTCGTCGAGGCGGCGGGCGATGTCGTCGGCGAGGCGCGCGGCCGTGCTGGGGTCGCGGTTGGCCAAGGCGATGAGCGCCCGTTGCCAATCGAAGCGGAGGGCGTAGTCCGTGTTGGTGCGGGCGATGAGCGGGTTGAGGCGTTGCAGGAGGCGGGCGGCCTCTTCGGTCTGGTTGGCCTTGCGGGCGTCTTCGACGAGGAGCCAGACGGCGATCCAGAGGCGTTCCTTCGGGATCTTGGCGTTACGTTGCGCCGACTCGATGATCTCCGCGGTGTGGTTCCAGAGCTTGGCGTCGCCGGCGGTCGCCAAAGAGGAGAGCACGCGCTGGTGGAAGGCGGAGGTCGCGAGGTCGGCGCCGTCGGTCTCGGTCTGAATCGCTGCATAGGCCTTTTCGGCGAGCGCGTAGTCGGCGGCCAGGAAGAGGCAGTCGGCCGACACCGTGCGGAGGACGTCGCGGGGGATGCCCGTCTTGCCTTCGGCCAGCGTGTTGAGGAAGGACGACGCCAGGCGATAAGAACCATCACCCCACGCGGTGAGCGCCAAGGTGCGGGTGGCTTCGCGGGCCAGCGGGCTGGCAGGGACGTCCTTGAGCAAGTCCGAAGCCGCTTGGCGGGCCTTCTCGCGGTTGCCGGCGACGAGCATCAGTTGCGCGCGCGCCAAGTGGATGGCGTCGAGCACGGCCGGGTCGCGGGGGCACTCGAAGCTCAGCTGGCCTTCGGGCCGCTTCATCAGGAAGTCATAGACCTCGTTGGCGATGGCCTTCGAGTCGCTGGTCTTGGCGTCGGCCGCGGCGGCCACCAGGGCGCGGAGGGCCGTCAAGCGAACGGAAGGGTTGGCCGGGTTCTTGGCGGCCAGCTGCAGGAAGCGACGTCCCTCGGCGGAATCGTAGCCCAGGATCAAGCCGCACAGCAGGTCGGCTTCGGCTTGGCGGGTGTCGGGCAAGGGCGCGGCTTCCTTGAGGGCGTTGACGGCTTCGGCGCGGCGGTCCTTACGGGCGAGGGCCAGCGCGAGGTTGCGGGAGAAGGCGAAGGCCAGCGGCGAACCCTTGGCGTTGCTGGCGCGTTCACGCAGGACGGAGATCGTGACGTCGTCGACCTTGCCGGCGATGATGGACGCGCGGAAGGAAAGCACTTCGATGCGTTGGCGTTGCTCTTCCGAGACCGCGGTGCGGGTCGCGTTGGCGAGGTGCGTGTTCACGCCGAGGCTGTCGCCTTTGGCGGTGGCGATGAGCGCTCGGAGCGCATGGCCCCACGCGGATTCATGGACGGGCAACTGTTCGGGGTCGGCCTTCTCCGCCGCGGCAGTGGCGGCGGGCAGGTCGTTCTCCAGCAATGCGAGCAGGCCTTCGTAGAGCGCCTTGCGGGGAGAGTCGGGCAAGCCCTTGAGGGTCTCCCGGGCTTCGGTGGTCTTGGTGCGTTCGATCTGGCCGGCGGCGAGCCCCAACGAGGCGCGTTCACGCTCCTTGCTGGTCAAGCCCGGCGTCGCGAGGGTGGCGGTATAGAGCTGGGCGGCGGTCGTCGAGAGGCCGGCGGCCAAAGCCTCGTCGGCTAATTCCAGTAAGGTCCGCTGGCGAGGTTGCTCCGCCGTCGGCAGGACGGGCTGGCTATTGAGCGGGGTCGGCGGCAGGTCTTGGGCGAAGCCCAGCGACACCCAGCACAACGCCAGGGTCAGGAGGGCGACGGAGACGGCACGCGACATTCCCCCGACATTGGTCGGAGAAACACCCGCGGGCAAGAGGGGATTGGCGGCCTTAGGCCTTGTCCAAGCCGAAGGCCGTGTGGACGGCGCGGACGGCGGCATCGGCCTTGGCGGGCTCGAGGGCGACCGAGATCTTGATCTCGGAGGTCGTGATGAGCTCGCTGTTCACGCCGACCGAAGCCAGCGCCTTGAAGAGGGTGCCCGCGACGCCGGGGTGGGAGATCATGCCGACCCCCACGATGGAAAGCTTGGAGATCTCGCCGGCCGAACGGACGGTGCCGGAGCCGAGCTTCTTGAGCGTCTGACCGACGACCTTTTCGACGCGGACGAACTGGTCGGTCGTCACCGAGAAGGTCAGGTTCGACTTCCCGTCCTTGCCCAGGTTCTTGATGATCATGTCGACGCTGAGGCCGGCTTCGCCGAGGTCGTCGAAGAGGGCGGCGATGGCCTGCGGGTTGTCGGGCAGGTCGGAGACCGTCACGCGGGTCTGCAGGCGGTCGAGGGCGACGCCGGCGATGGCCGCGTCTTCAAGGGTTTTGTCGATGGCTTTCACGATGGTGCCGGGTTGGTCGTTGAAGGAGGAGCGGACTTCGAAGGGGACGTTGTATTTCTGGGCAAACTCGACGGAGCGCGACTGCATGACCTTGGAGCCGCTGGAGGCGAGCTCGAGCATCTCCTCGTAGGAGAGCTCCTGCATCTTGCGGGCGGCGAGGACGATGCGCGGGTCGGCGGTGTAGACGCCGTCGACGTCGGTGAAGATCTGGCAGAGGTCGGCCTTGATGGAGGCGGCGACCGCGATGGCGGTGAGGTCCGAGCCGCCGCGGCCGAGGGTGGTGACTTCACCCTTGTCGGTGACGCCTTGGAAACCGGCCACGACGACGACCTTGCCTTCGTCGAGGCGCTGCAGGAGGTCGCCGCCGGTGATGCGGGTGATGCGGGCACGGGTGTGGATGTCGTCCGTGAAGATGCCGGCTTGGGCGCCGGTGCGGGAGACGGCGGGCACGCCGATGGCGTGGAGCGCCATGACGGTCAGCGCGATGGTCTCCTGCTCGCCGACGGCCATGAGGACGTCCATCTCGCGTTCATCGGGCAAGGGCATGAGCGCCTTGGCTCGGGCGATGAGGTCGTTGGTCACGCCGGAACG
>RFQN01000142.1 GCA_009924965.1 Verrucomicrobiota bacterium | reverse complement strand
AGCGCGGGCGTGGAATTCCGCTTTGGCTTGGTCGCTACCCGGGTCGAGCCTGGGGTCGTGACGTTCGCGGACGGCACGAAGGAAGAAGCCACGCAGGTTTTCGTCTGCAGTGGCCCGGATCTTCGGACCCTTTTCCCGCGCGAGCTCGCGGCCGCCGGCGTCACCGTCTGCAAGCTGCAGATGCTGCGGACGGCACCGCAGCCCGAGGGCTGGAAACTCGGCCCGGCCTTATGCGCCGGCCTCACCATGGCGCACTACGATTCCTTTGTGACGTGCCCGTCCTTGGAGGAGCTGAAGCGTGCGTTTGAGCTCAGCCGCGCGGAAGAGCTGCGTCGGGGCGTGCATGTCTTGGTTTCCCAGAACGGCGAGGGCGGGCTCACCCTGGGCGATACGCACGAATACGGCGCTAGCCATGATCCCTTCCAGCGCGCCGCCTACGATCGGCTCGTCTTGGCCTACTTGGACGAGTTCGCGCGTATTCCCGAGCGGAGCATCGTCGAGCATTGGACGGGCTACTACCCGAAGTTGGCCGGCCGGTCGGAGCTGGTGCTGACGCCGATGCCTGGCGTCACCTTGGTCAATGCGTTGGGCGGAGCCGGCATGACGCTGTCCTTCGGCTTGGCGGAAGAAATCGCTGCGGTCGGGGCGGCCTTGGACTAAAAGGGCGTGACCTTCCTGTGACAATTGCCACGGGAAGGTGACGCAGTGTAGGCTGTGCAGCGGGCGGGTCGCCAATTAAGTTTGGGCGAATGATTCTCCGAACGTGCGCTTACGCCCTGTTTCCGCTGGCCATGCTCCGGGCGGGCCCGCCGACCTATACCACCCCGCACTGGGACGATACCCCCTTCGGGCAGGAGACGTCGGTGTGGTTTGGTGGGCTTAAGTACGTGAACAAGGGCCTCGTCGGCGTCGGCCAGCTGACCGTCGGCGGGCTGGATTATCGCGGCGACAGCCTCGGCTCGTTCTCGTCTTTCAAATTCTCCCCCGGATCTTGGCGGCGGAAGGCGGACGGTACCTATGTCGGCACTTTGATTACCCTTCCCGACCGAGGCTACAACGCACGCGGTCTCATCGATTACCCCGCCCGTACCCAACAGTTCGAGGTCGCATTTCGGCCCGACTACGGTCGCACCCCCGTCTCGCGGCCAAACCTCGTCCTAACCTTTAGGTCGACGCGGACGGTGCTGGACTTTCAAGGCAACGTCACGACTGGCCTCGACCCGCACGGGGACACCTTGCATGGGTACACGCCGGTCCCCGCGCGGCATGGCAAGTTCGCCGTCGACGCGGAAGGCTTGGCGCTGCTCCCCGATGGCTCCTTCTTCTTTTCCGAGGAGTACGGGCCCATGATCTACCATGTGGCCGCCAACGGCAAGATGCTCGGGCTGGTAACCCCGCCGACAGCCTTGCTCCCACGTTTCTCCAGCCAGGCTTATCGCGGCTTCACGACGGAGAAGAAAGCCGTTGAGGAACAGACCGGAGGCCGCCGCGATAACCAAGGCTACGAAGGCCTCGACGTGACGCCCGACGGACGGCATCTCGTGGCCATGCTGCAGAGCGCCCCGCGGCAGGACTGCCCCGGCGAGGACGACCAGAACCGCGCCTACACGCGAGTGCTGGTCTATGCGCTCGCGGGCGGCGTTGTGTCGGCCAAGCCAGTTGGCCATTACTTAGTCGAGTTGCCCACTTACGACAGCGCCGGAAATGGTCGTCCGCCCAACAAGACCGCCGCTCAGTCGGAGCTCATCGCGTTGAACAGCCGGACCTTCCTCGTGCTGGCGCGCGACGGCAACGGCAACGGGTCGGGCAAGTCAGGCTATGCCCCGACCGGCGCCGCCGTCGGCTACGCCGAGCACCCCATGGTCTACAAAAACGTCACGCTCGTCAGCACGGTCGGGGCGACCAATCTGGTCGGCACCCCCTATGAAACCGGCTACACTCCCGCGGTGCGGGGGGCGGGGCCGACCCTGGCGCCTGCCTATGGGCTGACGGCGGCTAAGTGCACCGATTTCGTGAACCTCCTGAACCCCTCGCAGTTGGCCCGCTTTGGGTTAGACCTGAACGTAGTGGGCGCTGCTGGCGTGGCCAAAGCCGCCACTGATGGACATCGTATAGGCGCCCTATCCGCCGCGTCGCTTTCGGCCAAGTGGGAAGCGCTGGCTTTGGTGCCTTGCCTGGACCGCGCGTATCCCGACGACTACTTCCTGTTCGTCGGCAACGACAACGATTTTCTCACCGCGGAAGGCATCATGCTCGGCCGGACCTACGACGGCCTCGCAACCGGACCTGGGGAGGAGGTCGGCGAGAACCTGAACCGGATCCTTGTCTACCGGGTGACCTTACCGGGATACATCTCGTCGGAGCGATGAGTCCCTCCGCTCGCCCGCAAACCGTCGAGGGATACCTCCGCGCCTTGGACGAACCCAAGGCCGCCACGTTACGGGCGATCATCGCGACCATCCTCGACCAATTCCCTGAGCTGGAGGCGGTCATCGCTTGGAATGTCCCGCAGATCAAACGGGGCCATGCTTATGTGTTTGGCCTTTGCGCCTACCAGCGCCACCTCACCCTGGCCCCTTGGAGCGACCGCATCATCACCGCGTTCCGCCCACGCCTCGGGGCTTACGTCGTTCGCAAGCATTGCTTCCTCGTCCCTGTCGACTGGCGCCCGGACCCGCGGTTGTTGGGCGACCTCGTGGCCGCGCGACTAGCGGAGCTCGCCGACCCCGCGCCGCCGACGTCAGCGCGCCGGTCCCGGCGCAAGGCTTGAGCCTAACCCAAGTCTTACGGCAAGGTGACGCTTTGGCGTCGAATTGAAGCGAAGGTTGAGGGGGTGTCGGCGGCCACTTAGCAACTTATCCGAGCCATGACCGCTGAACGGAAAAACCTGCTGCGCGCGCGGACGACCACGGTCCCCTTCGAGCCGTCGTGGCGGCGGGACGGCTTTGGGGGGACGCTGCGGCTGTTGTGGGCGCACTTGCTGACAAGCCGCGGCTTGCTGGTATCGGTCGGCCTGCACGCGCTGCTGCTGCTCATCGCTTTCGTCTGGGTCATCTCCGTGATGAAGGAGCAGCGGTACAAGCAGCCCGAGTTCATGGCGACCGGCGCGGGGGGCGGGGCCGACGGGGACCGCGCACGCATCCTCGAACACAACCTCCAGCTGAAAAAAGCGAAGGCGACGGCCAAGACCGTTTCGCGCATCACCTCCAAGAACCCCGCCGCCCAGATCTCTTTGCCGGAGCTCCCTTCGAGCAAGCTGGCCGACACCTTGAACACCAAGCCGACCGGCAGTTCCTCGAAGGGTTTCGGTGGAGGGTCGGGCGGTGGGTTCGGCGCGGGGAAGGGCATCGGCGTCGGCAACGCGCGCAACTTCGTCGGCAAGCCTGTCATGGGCGCCAAGATCAACGCGACCAAGTTGGCCGTCTTCCTCGATGCTTCGCGTTCGATGGCCCGTTACCTGGATCGGGTCGAGGCGGAGATCCGCAAGCAGTTCCCGGACGCAGATGTCTTCCTCTACTCGGGCATCTGGACGAATGTGAAGGACGACACGATCATTGGCGGACTCAAGTACAAGGGCTCGACCGGTCGGACGGGCTCGGCGCCGGTACGCGCGACCGACCCGGACAAGTTGACCGCCACCGGCAAGCGCATCTTCAGCCAATACGACGCCAATTTCCGCACCGGCTGCGTCGGGGCGTGGCTCGACATCATGCGCAGCGAGAAGCATTACGATGGCATCGTTATCTTCTCCGACTTTCAGGACGGCGTGACCCAATACCGCACGCCTAAGGGCGAGAAGTCCGACGGCTATTCGACAAAGAATGCTACGATCGTCTACAGCGACGGCATGCGCTCGACGTTGCCGACCGACGAACGGAAGCCGGCCGAGAAGCGTTGGGAAGAGGACCTCGTCAACGCCTTCGCGGGAGCGAAGGCGGGCCGCGGACCTCGGCTTTACCTCTTCTCGACGCAGGTGGAGCCCCAGCCGATTTTCAACCGTTGTGTCCTGGCTTCCGGCGGGCAGGTCAAGATGGTCGAGTGGTTGCGTACCGGAGGGAACCCGCCGACGGACGACGAACAGGTCAGCCTGGGCAAGCCCACCCCCGTCAAGGCCGATGGCTCCAGCGGCACCCCGGCCGCCGTTCGTGCGCTTCGCTAGAGGTGTGCGGGCCGTCGGGCCGCGACGCGGCGTTTACTTAGAGTAGACCTTGTCCTTCGCGTTGCCGCCGGAGATCAGGAAGGCGACGAGGTCGGCGAGTTCCTGTTCATTGAGCGAGTTCACCAGGCCGACGGGCATCGGGCTGATCGCAGAGCGATCGATGGCGATGATGTCGGAGCGGCTGATGGTGACTTGGACCGAAGGGTCGAACGGGTTGACGGCGACCTGCAGCTTATCGCCTTCTTCGTTGAGGATGCGGCCGATGACCTTGCCGCCGTCGACGCGGGAGATCTCGGAGTTCGCGTATTGGTCGGAGACGACCGCGCTGGGCAGGATGATGTTCATCACCAGGTCGCCCGGGGTCATGCGCGAGCCCACGCCGGTGAGGTCGGGCGCCTGCGCGCCGCCGAGGTCGCCGACGCGGTGGCACTGCGAGCAGAGGGCCGCGGAGAACATCTTCTT
>RFQN01000141.1 GCA_009924965.1 Verrucomicrobiota bacterium | reverse complement strand
TCAAGGCCGGCCACACGACGCTCGAAGAGCTCGTGCGCAACCTCAGCTCGAACGAATAAGGTCGGATGCCTTCCTTCACCTACACGGCCAAGGACGGCCAAGGCGCCGCCAGCGATGGGTCCATCGACGCACCGAGCCGCCGCGAGGCGCTCCGTCGCTTGCAGTCCCGCGGCCTCCGGCCGATCAAGGTCGAGGAGGTCGGCGCCGCGCGTCGCGTAGCTGAAGGTCCGTCCGCCAAGGGCGGCGCCGAAGAAGCGCCGACCGCCGCCGAGTGCCTGCCGTTCCTGGAGGCCATGGCCGACCTGGTCCGCAGCGGGATGTCCGCCGGCGAATCCCTGCGCCTGTTGTCCCTCCGCCTGCAGAAGTCCCGCCTGCGCAACTTGTGCGCCGGCATCTGGGGGAAGCTCAGCGAAGGCCAGAGCTTGTCCGCCGCGATGGGCGGCTACCCCGCGGTCTTCGACGGCCAGACGATCAACCTGATCGCCGCCGGCGAGGCGACCGGCAACATTCGCGACGTCCTCGAGCGCCTCATCGCGCACTTCACCGAGCAGGCCGAGTTCCGCCGCAAGCTGATCGCGGCCATGGCCTACCCGCTGTTCATCTGCTTCATCGCCATCGGCGTGGTGATCTTCTTCGTGCTCTTCCTCCTGCCGCGCCTGCAGACGTTGCTCAATTCCCTTGGCGGGAAGCTGCCGTTGTCCACCAAGATGCTCATGTGGTTCGCCGAGGTCTTCGTGGTCGTCGGCCCGATCTTCGTGGTCGCGGTCCTCGTTGCGGTCATCGGCATCGTGCAGTGGCGCAAGAAGGAGGAGGGCAAGTTGGCCTCCGACGCGCTGCTCCTGAAGACGCCCCTGGCGGGCGCCTTCGTGATGCGTGTCTCCGTCCTGAACTTCTGCCACACGCTCGCGGTGCTCCTCGAGAACGGCATCACGACCGCCGAAGCCCTGCGCCTCGCCGAGAAGACCGCGCCTAACCGCGCCATGCGCGCGCAGATGCGTGAGGCCACCGACCGCGTGCTCGAAGGCGAAAGCCTCTCTCGCGCCCTGGCCCGCACGGGTTACTTCCCGCGCCTCCTGCTCGACCGCGTCGCCGTGGCCGAACAGACCGGCAACCTCGCCCCCGGTCTCCGCGACATCGCCCGCTCCTACCGCGCCGAACTCGACCGCTGGTTGGGCACCATCTCGCAGACCATCTCCGCGACGGTCCTCATCGCCGCCTTCTCGTTCGTCGCCTTCATCGCCTTCGCGATCGTCGCCGCCGTCTTCGAGGTCAGCTCGTCCTTCAAGTTCTAAGGTAGGGGCAGGAGGGTCGGGACGGCGTCACGACCTGTCTACGTCGGGTAGGGACAGCACCGCGTGCTGCCCTAGCTGCCTTTGATCGCGTCGAGGATTGAGTCCCGCATCGAGGACCGCGGCCTGAGTCGATCGATGTAGCGGCTCCACCGACGCCATTCCCCTATGCCTTCACCTGTAATCCGTCCTCCGTACTCTGCACTCCGCTTTCTCCGGTCCCCCGTTCCCCTTTTCATCCTACCCAAAGAGGGCGCGGCAAAGCCACGCCCCACCCTTATGCCTTCATCTGTACGCCGCTTTCCCGCACCCTGGCCCCCTTTTTCAGTCCATGCCTTTCAAATCTGTAATCTGCACTCCGTACTCTGTAATCCTCTCCGCTCTCACCTTTGCACCGGCCTCCGGCCGATTTTCACCTTTGCACGATCTTCGCAACTCTCCGTCCTCCGTCCTCTGCATTCCGTAATCCTCGTCGGCCCCCCTCACATGCGCAGTGCGACGATTGGATGGCGGCGTCGACACAATCGACGCGCCATCGCCCTAAACGCCGCAGACTCTTAACTCTAGGAAGATTGCTGTTCGTCGGCGTGACTGGCGGGATTGTCCGCAGACCCACCATGCGTCACCTCTCCCGCGCCTTCCTTGCTACCGCTGCTCTTACGCTATCGCTTGAGGCCTCCCCTCCGACCAAGCTTACCCCGCAGCTTGACCTGACCGCCCCGGGCGCTAGCAGCTCGGTCACGCTCAACTCCGTGACTTACGTCAACCAAGGCTTGGTGGGCGTCGGTGTCTTCACGGCGAGCGCGCTTGATGGCCGCGGCGATACGCTCGGCTCCTTCTCTTCCTTTAAGGTCGACTCGACCACCTGGCGTAAGAACGCGAATGGCTCCTACTCCGGCACTCTCTACACTTTGCCTGACCGTGGATACAACGTCGCCGGCTTGATCGATTACGCCGCCCGCATCCAAAAGTTCGACCTAAGCTTCGCTCCCGACTACTCGACCAGCCTGGTCGGGCAGACGCAGTTGACCCTGACGTTCAAGGGCACGACGACGATCACGGACTTCAACGGCAATCCTACGACCGCCGTCAATCCGTTGGCGTCCACCTTGGGTAGCCTCACCAGCGTGCCGGTGGCCAACGGCAAGTTGGCGGTAGACGCCGAGGGCCTCGCTCTCCGTGCTGACGGTGGTTTCTACGTTTCGGACGAATACGGCGCGACGGTCTATCATCTTTCTAAGGCCGGTCAGATCAAGGGCGTCATCACTCCGGTGCCGGCCTTGATCCCGCAGTTTTCCCAAGCCTCGGGTTTTTCAGGCTTCACGACCGATGCCGCCGCTATCGCTACGGGAGTGCAGACCGGGGGTCGCCGCGACAATCAGGGCATGGAAGCCGTCGACATCACCCCGGACGGCAAGTTCCTCGTGACGATGCTGCAGAGCGCTACGCGCCAAGATACCCCGAGCAACTCCGACTTCAATCGCGCCTACACCCGGCTCTTCATCTACGACATCACGAAGGAAGCGACCCCGACGGCCCCGACCGAGCATTACCTTGTCGAACTCCCGCAGATCAGCTCCAAGGGCCTCGGCGCTGCCGCGAACAAGACGGCTGCCCAGTCTGAGCTCGTCGCCCTCAGCCGGACGACCTTCATGGTGCTAACCCGCGACGGTAACGGCAACGGTTCCGGCAATGCCGCCTACGCCTCCGGTGCCAGCGCCGTCGGCTACGCGGACAACCCCATGGTTTATAAGAACGTTGCCTTGGTCAGTACCGTCGGCGCCACTAATCTGGCAGGGACGGTCTACGAGACTGGCTACACGCCGGCTGTCACCGGGACCGGACCGACCTTGGCCCCGGTCGCTGGCATCGTCGCCGCCACGACGACCGATTTCGTCAACCTCCTCAACGTCCAGCAGCTTGCCCGTTTTGGTCTCGACTTGAACACCGTCGGCATGGCCGGCGTCGCCTCGGCCGCCGCTGTGGGGCGCGTCGTCGCACCGATGTCCGGTAACTCGCTGTCCGAAAAGTGGGAGGCGCTTTCGGTCGTTCCATGCCTGGACCCTGCCCGCCCGAACGATTATTTCCTGATGGTCGGCAATGATAATGACTTTATCACGCCTACCGGGACGATGCTGGGTTCGGCCTATAACGCCCCAGTCACCACCGCCGGCAAAGAAACCCTCGAAAACCCCAACCGCATCTTAGTCTACCGTGTGACATTGCCGGGTTACGTCGACCCGGGTCTGGTCGTTTCGGCCACCAACCGCGCCCCCGTCATGGCGGCCAAGAATCTCCGGACCACCCAGCTCACCGCGACAAGCTTTGGTTCGATCCTCAAGGGTCGCCTCTCCGGCGCGGTTCGTCTCTCCGCCCCCAAGATCGCCGCCGACTTCGATTGGCAGGCGGACTCGGAGGCCCTGCAGTATTGCGCCTCCGGCCTCCCGGCCACGCACGCCGCCGCCGGCAACCTCCGCTGGTGGTTCGATGGCAGCATCCGAAACCTCTCCGAAGACGCGGGTGCCCTCAACCCCGCTCTTAATTCCCGTTCGAACGCCGGTGCGCTCGGCCTCGAGTGGGCCCTGGCCCCTGGTGTCGTCTTTGGCTTGGGCCTAGGCATGCAGGACGGCAAATCGACCGGCTCCGACGGTTCCAACCTCAACTATACCGGTCGCAGCGTGACTTCCTACCTCATCGGACGTGGTGAGGTCTTCTTCGGCAGCCTGACCATCACCTCCGGCACCCAGGATCTCGACTCCATCCAGTCGGCCGGCGCTTATGGTTCGACGCCCGTGGGTGCGACCAAGGGTCGCAGCCTCTCCGCGGAACTCCTTGTCGGCGCGTCCGTCGGCGAAATCGGCGGTTGGGCGGTGACACCGATGGTCGGTCTTGCCCGCACCACGGCTAAACTCGACGCCTACACGGAAGCCGGCGTCGGTGGTGTCTCCTATCAGGACCAGCGTCTCACGACCAATACCGCCTCGGCGTCGGTCGAATTCGCCAAGGCCTTCGCCCTTGAGGGGGGCAGCTGCACTCCGTTCGTCCGCCTCGGTTACGAAAGCGATTTCGGAGGCTCCGACCAGACCACGAACGTCTCGGTGCTTACCAACGGTGGTACCGTCGGCGTCGCCGTCACCTTGCCGAACGCCGATCGCGACTACGTCACCGGCGCCCTTGGTCTCCGCTGGAAGCTGGGCGAATTTAACGCCGAAGCCTCCTACGAGCGCCGTACCAGCGATAACGGCTTTGCTGAAAACCGCTTCAACCTCAGCCTCTCCAACCGCTTCTAAGTTGGCTGAGGGTAGGGTCGGGACGGCGTCACGACTGGTCTGCCTCGGGTAGGGGCAGCACCGCGTGCTGCCCT
>RFQN01000015.1 GCA_009924965.1 Verrucomicrobiota bacterium | reverse complement strand
CTGGTCCATGCGGAGCAGCTCGCGGCCGGCGTTGAGCAAGGAGCCCAAGCCGAAGCCCGTGACGATGACGACGAAGATCTCGGCGGCCATCAGCGAGCGCCAAGCGAAGGCCCAGCCCTGCTTCATGCCGCTGAGGACGCCGGGCAAGGCCGCCGGGAAGATGACGCGGGACCAGAGGTGCCAGCCCTTCGAACCCATCGTCTGCGCGGCGCGCAGGTAGAGCGGCGGGACGTTGAGGACGGATTCCTGCACCGCGATGACGACGGCCCAGACCGTGCCCATGACGACGACGAAGAGCACGGCTTCCTCGCGGATGCCGAACCACAGCAACGCCAGCGGGACCCAGCACACGGAAGGTAACGTCTGCAGGCCCAAGGCGAGCACGCCGAGCGTGTCGCGGACCCAGCGGACGCGGGCGCAGAGAGCGCCCAGGGGGATGCCGATGGCGGCACCGATGGCGAAACCGATGACCAAGCGACGCATGGTCACCCACGTGGCCGGCAGGAGTTCGCCCTTCTGCAGAGCGACGAAGTAATGGCCGGCCTCAAAGGAGGTCTTGTCGAACAGGGCCCACCAGAACCACTGCAGGATTTGCGAGGGAGCCGGCACGAGCACGTCGTTGACGTGGCCGACGCGGACGAACCATTCCCAGCCGCCGAGGGCGGCGAGGGCGATGAAGGTCGGAATGACGAAGCGCGGGAGTTTCATGGCCTTACTGCTTGTCCGCGGTGAGGTGGGAGGAGAGCGCCGTGGTGACTTCCGCGGCGAGGTTCGCCAAAGCGGGGTCGTTCATGCGGCGCGGGCGCGGGAGATTGACGTCGAAGACCTGCTGGACGCGGCCGGGGTTAGGCGAAAACAGGACCACGCGGTCGCCGAGGCAGACGGCCTCGCGGATGTTGTGGGTCACGAGGACGATGGTCTTCTTCCGCTTGGTGAAGATCTCCTGGATGTCGCCGTAGAGCTGCTCGCGGGTCAGGGCGTCGAGGGCCGAGAACGGCTCATCCATCAGCAGCACGCGCGGGTTGGGCGCGAGCGAGCGGGCCAAGGCCACACGCTGGCGCATGCCGCCGGAGAGCTCGTGCGGACGGGCCTTCTCCTTGTTGCCGAGGCCGACAAGGTTCAGGTAATAGCGGGCCGACTCGAGGCGTTCGGCATCGGTGAGGTCGGGCTTGAGCCGCAGGCCAAAGAGCACGTTCTCCAAGGCGTTCAGCCACGGGAAGAGCGCGTCCTGCTGGAACATCACGAGCCGATCGCGGCCAGGTGAGCGGACAGGCTCCTCGCCGAGCTGGATGGCCCCTTCGTCGGTGTGCTCCAAACCAGCGAGCAAGCCCAACAAGGTCGACTTACCGCAACCCGAGGGGCCCACGACCACGAGGAACTCCCCTTCCCTGACGTCCAAGGTGATGTCCTCCAACGCCGTCACGCGACCTGCTGCGCCTTCGAAACGCTTGGTGACGTTGCGCAGGGTCAAGGCCGCTGGGGCGATGGATTTGTGAGGGTGGTTGCTCATGGATCTAACCGAGGATTTATTTCAAGTTCCGGCCTTGAAGTTGTCAAGTTTAGTTAAGTTATCAGGATTAAGGCATTCCCCTTTCTATAATCAGGCCCTACGCCTGAGTTTCCTCAATCGTAGGGACCTGGGCAAGGGCTATGCACCCAGCGGATTGTTTACCCCTAGCGGGGCTTACTTGGCGGCAGGTACCGGGTCAGCCACGAGGGACTCCAGCAGCGGAGCGATCGGGGCGTCGCCGTTGAGCAGGCCAGAATCCTTGGAGTCCTTGAGCGCCTGGGTGAAGGCAGCCGTGAGGCGGGCCTTGCGGGCGGCGTCGTCTTCGCGGGCGTCGAAGATCACGCGACCGAGGGCTGGACCGATGAGCGAAGCCTTCGGCGGCGTGGAGCGCGTTTCGCCGCCGATGCCGGCGATGACGAGCTTTTCATGCCAAGCGCGGTCCGCGAGGAGCTTGTCGCGCATGGCGTAGTGGGAGCGGACAAAGGCCTCGATGCCCTTCCCGTTCTTGGCGAGCGCGGACTTCGTGGAAGCGAGGACGGTGATGATTGCGTCCTTCTTCTCAAAGAGGATCTCGCCGCCGAACTCGCTCGTGAGGCGCGTGACCCAAGGCTCGACGGTCCAAGCCGCGTCCACGTCGCCACGGGAGAAGAGGAGCACGAGCTCCGCGTTCTGCGCCGGGATGATCTGGGCGTCGCCGCCGTTTACTTTCACGGTCAGGCCGCCTTCGCGCAACCAGACGCGGGCATCGATGTCCTGCGTGTTGCCGAGCTGCGGGGTCGCCAGACGGCGACCGAGAAAATCCTTGGGCACCTTGAGGCCAAGACCCGAGCGGACGACCAGGGCGTTGCCGCCGCGGGCGACCGGGGCCAACACGCGAAGCTCATTCCCCTTCGTGCGCACGTGGGCGTTGATGACAGGCGAAGGCCCGACGTAGGTCAGGTCGACGGCGCCGGCCAACAAGGCCTCCATGGCGGAGGGACCGGCGTTGAACGAGCGCCACTCGATCTTGGAACCCTTCGGCAGGTGCGCGAGGTGCCAATCGGCGCCTTCGCGCTCGAGCTGACGCGCGGCCAAGGCCGGCGAGTGGGTGAGGTTCGGGAAGAACCCGACGCGGAGGGTCACCGGCTGCTCCTCGGCCGCCCCGAGAAACGGGGCGGCGAGTAGGACGGCAAGGGCGAGCAGACGCATGGTCGTAAGGTTAGGGAAAGGGTGACCGATTAGAAGTTCAGACTGAAGCGGGTGAGCAGCGCGCGCTCGGGCTTGCTGATGACCGAAGTCGCCGCTGGGGCGGAGGCGCCAGCGGCCTGCTGGAAGCGGGTGTACTCGTAGTCGAAGCTCAGACGGGCCACCTTGCTCAGGTACCAGTTGAGGCCGATGCCGAACGTATCGGCCGAGCGGGCGAACTTGGCCGGGTCGACGATCTGGAAGTTAGCCGAAGCCCCGGCGAAGGCCTGGTCGTCGAACTTGATCGAGGACAGACGGCCGACGACTTCGAAGGCGCCCCAGGTGCCGGCCGCGCGGTCGAAATCATTCGCCGGCGTCACGCCCTTGTAGCCGGCTTCCTCACCCGTCAGGACATAGCTGGCCTGGATTTGCCACGCGTGGTTCTTCAGGTTCACCGTCTGGGTCGAGTTGACGACGGAGGTCGACGTGGTCGTGTTCACGGCCTTGATGTCGCTCGAGGAGGTCACGTATTCGCCGATGAAGCCGAACGAGCCACGGTAGTAGGAAACTTGGGGAGTGAGGCGCCAGACCTTGCCGTTGCTGGTGACGGCCGTCGTGGTGCCCGTCGCACCGGCGGTGCGGTAGCTGTAGAAGGTCTGCTGGCCGTCGGTCTTGAAGCCGGTAGCGAGGGCGCCGTTGGCATCTTCGAGGCCGTAGGAGCCGCCGAGGCCGAAGGTCAGGCCGGAGAGCAGGCTCTCCTTGTCCTTCACCCAAGGCTGGAAGGTCACGCGCGCCGCGAGGCTCTTGCCGTCGTTGGTGTCCGTCTGGGAGGTGTTGTTACCGCCATCGGTCGTGCCGTTGAACACCCCGACCGCGTAGCTGACGCGGGCGTCGAAGAGATCGCCGCCGACCTGCACGCCGAGGTCGCGGTTGGGCAGGAGCTGGGAGACCACGGAGCGCTCGGCGAAGAGGAGAGCCGGGTCGGACTGGAGCTGCTCGAGACCGACGGGGGTCTTGAAGCGGCCGAACTTCAGCTGGACTTCAGGCGAGTAGTTCAGGGTGACGTTGGCGTCCAAGATCGTGGCGGTTGAACCAGCGAACTCTCCGGTGACCTGGTAGTCGGTCGTCTTGCCGAACTTGCCTTCCAGGCCGATGCGGGCGCGGCGGAGCACAATGGCGTCGTTCTCGATGCTCTTGTCGAAGAACCAGCGGGAGTCGGCTTGGATCAGGCCGCGGACGCGCAGGGAGTTGGCGGCGTCGGGCGAGGCGAGGATGAAGCCCTTGTCGCCGGCGGTCGTCTCGGCGCGCTGCAGGGGGCGCACCTTGGAGTCGAGCTCCTGGAGGCGGGCCTTGAGCGCGTCGATCTGTTCCTGAAGCGTCAGCTCGGCAGCGGGGGCCACCGAGGCGAACGCCACGAGGGCGGTGAGCGGGAGGAACTTGCGGGAGGACGTGGATTTCATCGGCTTCGGTAGAAAGGGAGTGGCGTCTTGAATTAAGGTGACATCATTACTGATGATTAAATGATTTAGGTCAACAAAAGAATACCAAAAAGGTATGTTTATATAAACCATTCATTATTAATGGCTTAATAAAAAACACGTGCCTCCACCCTGCCCGCCTAAGGGATTAATTCCCTCCTGGAGCTCAGATAAAGTAATCCGGGAGTAGGTTAGCGATCAACCCATCCGTCAAACGACCTGCCCCTTCGTTGCCAAAGTTTTCCGTGCCACCTGCAAACGCCGGCCGGCGACCCGAGTTCAGGAACTTGCGGTGCGCGACCAAGACTACCGCACCCAAGGTCTGCCGATCCAAGATATCCGCAATCGCATTACGCACGTCGAGCATGAGCATCCGCAGGCCGCAGTTCGCCTCGTCAGGACAGGAGCAACGCTCGTAAGCGGTATGCGATGCGCAGGCCACCGGCGCCAAAGGTCCTTCGATGTGCCGGATGATCTGACCTAAGGAAATCTGCTCCGCCGGACGCGTGAGGCGATAGCCACCGTTACGGCCACGTTGTCCCTCGACGAAACCGCCGTCGCGAAGGTCGTTCATAATCTGCTCCAGAAACTTCTCGGGGATGTTGTCCGATGAGGCGATTTCGGCGACCTGGAGGCGCTGGCGGCCGAAGGCCTCCCCGAGCCCGAGGCAAATCAGGGCGCGGAGGGCATACTCGCCTTTACGGGACAACTTCATCCAACGCCATCAGACAAGCATCCGCCAATCCGCTCAAACCAATAATCAGAAGGCGCTCGCCACGAACCACAGGCTGGCACCGACGACCAGGGCCGTGGCGATCCAGCCGAGGACGGACACCCACCGCGGCGCGACGAAAGCGCCCATTAAATCGGCATCAGCCGTCATCCGCACCAAGGGCCAGCACGCGAAGCCGAGCTGCAAACTGAGGATGACCTGGCTCCACAGCAGCAAGGTCTCCACCCTGCCCTCTCCCGCCAAGCCAATCACCAGCAAGGCCGGCACCAACGCCGCCAGCCGCGTCGCCACGCGCACGATCCAGCCGGCGCCTTTCACCTGCAAGAAACCTTCGAGTACGATCTGCCCTGCCATGGTGCCCGTGATCGTCGCGTTCTGTCCGGACGCCAACAAGGCGACCGCGAAGAGCGTGCCCGCGAAGGTGGTGCCGAGCACGCCGTCCAGCAGACGGTGGGCTTCGCGGATGTCCGTCACGGCTTCCGGGCGGCCGTGGAACGCGGCGGCGCTCAGGACGAGCAGGCCGGCGTTGACGAAGAAAGCGAGGCTGAGCGCGAGCGTCGAATCCCAGGTGGCGAAACGCAGCGCTTCGCGACGCGCCTTCTCGTTGGTGCCGAAGTCGCGCGAACCGACGATCGACGAATGGAGGTAAAGGTTATGCGGCATGACCGTCGCGCCGATGATGCCGAGGGCCACGAAGAGCATGCCCGGACGCGTGAGCACGGCCGTCGTCGGGATGAAGCCGCGTACGAGTTCCGCGACGGCGGGCTTGGCGAGCAGAAGCTCGATACCCACGCAGGCAGCGACGGTGAGCACCAAGACCGCCACGAGGGCTTCAAGCCAGCGATAGCCAAGGCGGGTCAAAGCAAGCAACAGCAGGACGTCCAACGCCGTGATGATCGCGCCGAAGAATAACGGGATGCCGAAGAGGATCTGCAGCGCGATGGCCGAGCCTAACAACTCTGCGAGGTCACAGGCCACGATGCCAACCTGGGCCGAGAACCAGAGAAACTTGGAGACCGCCGGCGAATAGCGGGCGCGGCAGGCCTGCGCGAGGTCGAGCCCGGTCGCGACGTTCAAGCGCACGCAGAGGTGCTGGAACAGGATCGCCATCAGGTTGGACAACAGGATGACCCACAAGAGGGCGTAGCCGAACTGCGAGCCACCCGCCAAGTCGGTCGCCCAGTTGCCCGGATCCATATAGCCGACCGAGACGAGGAAACCCGGACCGACGAACCCCAAGAAACGCCGAAAAGCCGCCCAGCGGGAGGCTGTACGGGCTGGGTTCGGTTCGCCTGTTCTCATCAGCGTCGAGCATCCCTAAGCGGAACGCCCTGTCAACCCACTGCCGTGTAGAGCGCCCATGCGGCCAAGGCCGTCCACAGCACCGTCCGCCAGGCATGCGAGCGGATCAGGTCAGGTAAAGCCGAGGACGCAGGCCCTTCCTGCTGCAATCGACGGTGACAAGGCACCGACCACCCTGCGGTTAGCCCCCAAGTAACTGAAACTATAACGAGGGGACCCCAACCGTCCCCACAGAGCGCCTGCCAGCCATGTCCGGCGAGTTGCGCCAACAGGAGCGGACCGACCACCCAACCGACTCGCCGGGTATAGGCCTCATGGTGTCGGGCAAAATCCACCGTCCTCTTGGCCGACGACCTCGGCATCAACGACCTCGGCTGCTACGGCCGGAAGGACCAGCGCACGCCCAACCTGGACAAGCTCGCCACCCAAGGGGCACGCTTCACCCAAGGCTATGCGGCGGCTTCGGTCTGCTCGGCGTCGCGCGCGGCCTTGCTGACCGGACAGAATCCCGCGCGCCTCAAGATCACGACCTTTCTGCCCGGCCGCGGTGACCGCTCCTCGCAGCGCGTTCTGGCCGCTCCGGTGAACCTGCATCTGCCGGAGGGCGTCCAGACGATCGCCCAACTGCTCAAGGCCAAGGGCTATGCCACCGGGGCCATGGGCAAATGGCACCTCGGAGGCAAAGGGCATCAGCCGACCGACCATGGCTTCGATGACTACTTCGCCGGGAAAGCCTCCCCCGGCGCAGAGTCCCCCCAAGGCGGCAAAGGTGAACTAGGCCAAGCCGACGCGGCCGTGAAGTTCATCGAACGCAGCAAGGACAAGCCGTTCCTGCTGTACGTGGCCTTCGACAACCCGCACATCCCGCTCGCGGCGCCCGCCCAGGGAATCGCGGCGAACGCGCAGTCCTTCCACCCCACCTACGCCGCGCTGGTCGAATCGCTCGACGCCGCGGTCGGCCGAATCCTAAAGGCACTCGACGACCAAGGGGTCGCCCAGAACACCTTCGTCGTCTTCGCCTCGGACAACGGTGGCGTGCACGTCTCAGAGCTGAAGGAAACGCCGCCGACGCACAACGAGCCATGCCGCGCCGGCAAGGGCTTCGTATACGAAGGTGGCCTCCGTACCCCGCTCATCATCCGCTTCCCCGGCCGTCTCGCCGTCCGCGAAGTCGCCGAGCCCGTCGTGCTCGGCGACCTCTGCCCGACGCTGTGCGCCCTGGCCCAGGTGACGCCTCCGGCGATCCAGGACTTCAAGGACCTCTCTCCCCTGCTCTTTGACAGTAAGCCCGCCACTACAGCACCCCGCGCGCTCTTCTGGCACCAGCCGCATTACATGAACCAAGGCGGCAAGCCCGCGGGGGTCATCCGCGAGGGCGACTGGAAGCTCATCGAACAATACGAGGACGGTAGCCTCGAACTCTATAACCTCACAAAGGACCCCAGCGAGAAGACCGACCTCGCCGCCGCCGAACCGGCCCGCGTGGCCGCGCTCCGCGGCAAGCTCGAGGCGTGGCGCCGCTCGATGGGCACTGCCCCGCTCAAACCGAACCCGACCTTCGACCGCGCCCGCTGGGAGCGCTGCTTCGTACAGTTTGACGCCACGCGCGTGGAGGCACTGCCGACTTCCGCAGCGATGCGCCCACTGATGGCCGCGTGGCGACAAGCCATGGATGACGCCACACAGGCGGGACCCAATGCCCTGATCTTCCTGGAAGCGCGCGACGCCAAGGTCCAAGCGAAGAAGCTCAAATACGAAGACCCGCCCCAGAAGGACACGCTAGGCTTCTGGGTCGACCCGACCGACACCGCCTCGTGGACCTTCCAGGTCACCCAGCCGGGCAAATACCGCGTCAGCGTCCTGCAAGGCTGCGGCAAAGGCAGCGGAGGCTCCACGGTGGCGCTCGAAGTCGGGACCGCTAAAGCGGAATTCACGGTCGAAGAGACCGGCCATTTCCAGCGCTTCATCCCTCGCGAGGTCGGTGTGCTCGAACTCGCCGCCGGCGAAAACACCCTCACGGTCCGCCCGCTCAAGAAGAAGGGCGCCGCGGTGATGGACCTGCGTCGCGTGACGCTGGAACGCGTCGAATAACTCAGAGCCCCGCCAACAGGGCCCGCAGCTCTTCCTCCGGCTCTTCGTGCCCTTGGGAGACCGCGAGGCGTAAGGCATCCTCAAAAGCGCTCCGCGCGGCGGTCCGATCTCCGAGGGCAAGGTGCGCCTTGCCGAGCAGAATCCGCGGCATCATCCAATCGGTCTTCGATTCCGCGGCGAAACGGAGATGCTCGCGAGCCTCGGCGGCGGCGTCTTCCTTGAGCAGTTCTTGGCCCAATGAGAAGCGAAAGAGTGGATTGGTCGGGTCTTGCGCGACCAAGGGTCGGAACAGCTCGGAACGCGGGGCCATGGTCAGCGCTTTTGGCGGAAGATGACCACGGACAAGCCCGGCAAGCGGACTTCGATCGAATGGCTACGGCCATGCACCGGTTGCGCGGTGGCCTGGACGCCACCGAGGTTACCCAAACCCTTGCCGGCGTAATGCAGCGAGTCGGTGTTGACGGCTTCCTCCCACTTCCCCGGGAAAGGCACGCCGAGGCGGTAGGTGCGTTCGACCGGCGTGAAGTTGCCGACGACGACCCAGGCGCAATCGTCGCCATGACGCTCAAACGTCAGGACGCTCTGATCGCCGTCGTTTGGATTGACCCACGCGAAAGCGCGCGAATCGAGGTCCTTGGCGGCGATGGAACCATCTTGGCGATAGAGTTGGTTGAGGTCGGTCACCAGACGCTGCAGGCCTTCGTGGAGGGGGTATTTCAGGAGGTGCCAATCGAGCGAAGCATCGAACTTCCACTCGGCGAACTGCCCGAACTCGCAGCCCATGAACAACGTCTTCTTGCCGGGCCAGGCCCACTGCATCGCCAAGAGGCAACGTAGGTTGGCGGCCTTGGTCGCGTCATCGCCGCCCGACATCTTCCCGATGAGCGAGCCCTTCCCGTGGACGACCTCATCATGGGAGAAGGACTGCACGAAGGCTTCGGACCACTGATAAAGCATGCCGAAGGTCAGCTTGTCGTGGTGGAACTTCCGGAACAAGGGGTCCTGCTTAAAGTAATCGAGGCTGTCGTGCATCCAGCCCATGTTCCACTTGTAGTCGAAGCCGAGGCCCCCTTCGGACACCGGCTTGGTGACGCCCGGATAGGACGTCGACTCTTCGGCGATGGTGACCACGCCGGGGTGATAGTGATGCACGAGCGCATTGACCTGCCGGAGGAACTCGACGGCCTCGAGGTTCTCGCGGCCGCCATGGCGGTTGGGGACCCATTCCCCGGCCTTGCGCGAATAATCGAGGTACAGCATCGACGCGACGGCATCGACACGGAGGCCGTCGATGTGGAAACGCTCGAGCCAGGACAGCGCGGAGCCCACGAGGAACCCACGGACCTCATGTCGGCCGTAGTTGAAGATCAGCGTGCCCCAATCCTGGTGCTCGCCGAGGCGGGGATCGGCATGCTCGTACAGGTGCGTTCCGTCGAAGCGGGCCAAGGCGAAAAAGTCGCGCGGGAAATGCGCGGGCACCCAGTCGGTGATGACCCCGATGTTGGCGCGGTGCAGCGTGTCGACCATCGCCATGAAATCGAGGGGCGTGCCGAAACGGTGCGTCGGGGCGTAGAAACCGGTAACCTGATAGCCCCAGGAGCCATCGAACGGATACTCCGAAGGCGGCATCAGTTCGACATGCGTGAAACCGAGCCGCGTACAGTATTCGGCCAGCTGCACGCCGAGCTCACGGTAGTTCAGGACACGGTTGCCGTCTTCGGGCACCCGGCGCCAAGACGCCAGATGCACCTCGTAGACGGACATCGGCCGGGCACGGGAATCCGCGTGCCGACGTTGCTCCAACCAGGCTTGGTCATTCCAGACGAAGCCCGACAGGTCGCAGACGATCGCGGCGTGGTTGGGCGAAGGCTCGAAATGCAGGGCGCAAGGGTCCGTCTTGATGAACGGCGTCCGGTCGTGGGCCCCGACGATTTCGTATTTATAACGGGCACCGGCCGCGAGGCCCGGCACGAACAGTTCCCAGATGCCCGAAGCCCCCAAGGAGCGCATCGGGTGGGCGCGTCCGTTCCAGAGGTTGTGGTCGCCGACCACGGAGACCCGGCGCGCGGAGGGCGCCCACACGGCAAAAGACACGCCGGCAACCCCATCGATGGTACGGACATGCGACCCGAGCTTCTGGAAAACCCGGTGGTCGTCGCCTTTGCCGATCAAAAAGAGGTCCGGCTCCGAAATCGTCGGCCAGAAGCGATAAGGGTCCTCTTGGACGCAGACCGTGCCATCCGCATAGGCGACTTGGAAGCGGTAGCGAAAAGGAGCATCCTTAGGGTAGACCAATTCGAAGACCCCGAAGGCGTCCAGGCAGTCCATGGCCTTCCCTCGGCTCGTTCCGTCTTTCAGCACCTTGCAGCTCTTCGCCCCCGGAAACAACGCCCGGATGACCAACCCCCCATCCGCCAGCGGATGCCAGCCCAGGAAGCGATGCGGACAGGTCTCCGTCCCCTCCACGAGGGCGGCCAACTCTGCGGGACTGAGGCGCATCCTCCGACAATCCACGCCCGCCCTCTTGCCGCAAGCGCGCAATGCCCGAAAATACTTGAGACGCAGGCCGGAGCGACAAGTCTAGGGACGATGCCTGGCCGTCGATTTTGGATCCTTGCCGCAAGCGTCGGCCTCACCCTCAGCGGCGTCGCCGCGGAATCCGCCCCCGCGCCCGTGGCGCCGGCGGGACAAGCGGCGAAACCGGACGTCCCTGGCCTCTCCGGGCAAAGCTTTAGCTACGAGGAGAACGGCAAGGTACTGGTCGCCGTCAACGCGAGCTTCAGCTCCAACGGCGCCTTCCTGTCGGCCAAGCTGATCAAGCTCGATACCCGCACTGGCCTCATCACCGCGGAAGGCGACGTCGTCTACGCCACCCCGAACCTCCGCATCTTGGGCGAGAAGGCCCAACTCGACCCGAAGAACGACCTCATCGTCGCGACCAAGGTACGCTTCGGCCGCAACCCCGTCTACCTGACTGCCGACGAGCTCCGCATCGAAAAAGGCGACAAGACGATCAAAGGCCTGCGCATGTGGCACAACGAGCCGTCCGCCGCCGGCATGTCGCTGAACGTCGGGTCGGCCCGCTACACGGAGAAGGAGGATTGGCTGGCGCTGCGCGACGTCCGCCCGCAGTTGGCGGGCCTGCCGTTCTTCTACATCCCGTACTACGGCCAAGAAGGGTATCAGGATATCCCTTACGAGGTCTACCTCAACATGGGGTCGAAGGACCGCCAAGGCACCTACCTGCGCACCACGACGCTCGCCCGCCAGACGCCGTCGCTCTGGGTCGGCGCGCTGCTCGACTACTACAGCAAGTCCGGCTTCCTGGTCGGGCCTTACCTGAAGTACGACAACGCCAAGGACAAGCAGGCCACGACCCATTGGAAAGGGTTCTTCCAGGCCGGCTACATCAGCGACCACGGCGACCTCTTGGCCGATAGCTTCGGCCGCACGCCGGGCCGGACGCGCGCCTTCGAATACGGCGAGATCAACGGCCGCACCGCCGATGGGGTGCAGGTCGCCGGCCAGCTCTTCGCCACCAGCGACCCGGACTTCGTCCGCGATTTCCGCCCGAACCTGAGCGACCGAACCGGCACCCCGCAGCTCAACCTCGAAGTCACCAAGCCTTGGAACGGCGGCCTGCTTTCCGCCAACATCGTCGCCAAGGCCGACAACTACCAGGAAGTCGCCCAGAAACTTCCGGAAGTCCGCTTCGACCTCACCGAAACCGCCCTCGGCGACCAAGGCCTCCGCCAGCGAGGCTTCGCCGCGCTCTCCTACCTCAACGAGCAGCCCGCCGCGCTGGCCTCCCCGACGAACGCTTGGTCCACCGCCCGACTGGATGTCTACTACGGCTTGGCGCGCACCTTCACGGCCGGCGATTGGCTCACCTTCAAACCCGTCGTTGGCGCCCGCGCCACCGATTGGTCTTCAGCGCTCAATGGCCTCGGCAACCGCTCCAAAGTCATGGGCCAGGTCGGCTTCGACCTCGAAGGCTTGGCCACGGGCTCATGGGATCTCGTGGCCAAGAAGTGGTCGATCGACGGCATGCGCCACACGTTGCGGCCCGTCCTGCAGTACCGCTACCTCCCCGGGGCCGAGCAAGGCTACGGCGAACTCCCGATGTCCGACGCCGCGGTCGCGCTCTCGACCTTCCGGGAGCTCGACCTCGCCGATCGCCCCGACGCCGCCAGCGTCAACGCCCGCCAGGCGGCCCGTTTCGGTTTCCGTAACACCTTGGCGACGCGCGACACCGAGAACGGCACGCGCGACCTCCTGCGCTTCGATGTCTTCACGAATTGGGAACAGGACGCCGTCACCGGGACGGGCAACAAATCCGACGTCCAAGCCCACCTCAGCCTCACCCCAGCCCCCTGGGTCAGCATCGATTCCTACCAGCGCCTCCCGAACGGCGGCGGGGCGGCCTACGAATCGCTGAATTCCATCTCCTTCAACTCCGGGGACTTCTGGAAGGCTTCTTTCGGCTGGTATCAGCTCCGCCAAGCGGAAGCCGCCAACCAGCTCTGGATTACTGGGGAAATTCGCCTGAATTCCGTGTATTCCGGGGTCCTCGCGGTCAATTATGACGCGCTGACCCACCAATCCATCTACCAATCGATTGGCCTGGTGCAACGCATCGGCAATTCTTGGGAGATGGAATATGGCTTCCAGAAGCGCGTCTCCACCTACGGGGACAGTGCATTGGGCTTCCACCTGCGGGCTCGTTTGTTCAAGTTCTGACCCGTGACGGACCAAGCCGCAGACCCCACTTCCATCCCGACCGACGGTATCCTGCCGCCGGCCGACCTCCCGATCCGGCTGGACGTCTTCGAAGGCCCGCTGGACCTGCTGCTGTTCCTCATCCGCAAGAACGAGATCGATATCTACGATATCCCGATCGAGAAGGTCACGCAGCAGTACCTAGAGGTCCTGCGCACACAGGAGAAGGACAACCTCGAGCTCGCCGGCGACTTCTTCGTGATGGCCGCGACGTTGATGTACATCAAGAGCCGCATGCTCTTGCCGGTCGAAAGCCGCCCCGAAGAGGAAGTGCTGTCGACGCCGGAAGGCCAAGACCCTCGTTGGGCCCTCGTCCAGCAGCTCATCCAATACAAGCGCGTCAAGGAGACCGCCGCCATCATCCGCGGCTTGGCCGACGATCGCCAAGGCCTGCTCTCGCGCTACGTGGTCCAGAACGAGGGCGAAGACGCCGTGGTCCGCCCGGTCGCCCCAACCGAACGCATCGAACTCTGGAACACCTTCAACAACGTCCTGCGCCGCCTCGCCGAGCGCATCCAGCCGGGTAACCTCTCCGTCGAGAACGTCACCGTCTCCGACCGCATGGAGTTCATCCTCAAGCGCCTCGAAACGGAGCCGAAATTCATCTTCACGTCCCTGTTGCCCGAGCGCCCGACGGTCGCCCTGCTCGTCGCCAACTTCCTCGCCTGCCTGGAACTCGCCCGCCTAGGGGCCCTGCAGCTCGAACAAGCCCAGAACTTCGAGGATATCGTCTGCTCCAGGCGCGAAAAGGCTGAAGCCCCGTTTGCTGGGGAAGCATCCGAAGGCGGGTCCGAATTCGACGCGCCCCCGCCTGAGGCCAACGCCTAAGCCACGCAGGCTTGCGGAGGAAACTATCTTCGCTACCGTCCCCCTATGGCCCGAAAGACGCGCCCACGGAACCACCTGCTAGGCTTAGGCTTGGATAACGCGGACCAGCATAAGCGTATCACCCAAGGCGAAGGCTTTTCGCTCGTCGGTGGCTCCTCCGAGACCCACGAACGCATGACGGAGACCGTGGTCAAAACCGTCGAAGACCTGAATCGCAAGGGACGGAACCTCCATGAGGCCGATCCGCGCGAAGTCGCCGAGCTTCTGCGTAAGCACGACCGCAGCCGCTAGCCCCAAAAACTGGCACTGACTGGTTGACTCACCCCTTTTTTAAC
>RFQN01000140.1 GCA_009924965.1 Verrucomicrobiota bacterium | reverse complement strand
TTGTCCTTCTTGAAGGCGTTGTTGCGGGTGTAGCACCAGAGGACGGTGGCCATGCCGAGTTCGTGGGCCATCTGGAAGGCCTGCGAGACTTCGATGATCTGGCGGTTGGTCTCAGGGGAGCCGAAGTAGATCGTCGCACCGACGGCGGCGCAGCCCATGTCGGCGGCCTGCTTGAGCGTGCCGTACATCACCTGGTCACCGACGTTGGGGTAGGTGAGCAGCTGGTTGTGGTTGATCTTCACCATGAACGGGATCTTGTGCGCGTAGCGGCGGGAAACGCTGCTGAGGACGCCGTAGGTGGAGCAGACCGCGTTGCAGCCGCCTTCGATGGCGAGCTTCACGATGTTTTCGCCGTCGAAGTAGATCGGGTTCTTGGCGAACGAGGCGCCGGCGGAATGTTCGATGCCTTGGTCGACCGGGAGGATGGAGACGTAGCCGGTGTTGGCGAGGCGGCCGGAGCCGTAGAGGCGCTGCAGGTTGGCGAGCACGCGGTTGTTGCGGTCGGACGGCGCGAAGGCGTGGTCGACCCAATCGGCGCGGGGCAGGTGGATCTGCTCCTTCTTGATCTTCGGGTTGTTGAATCCGAGGAGGGATTCCGCATCGTTACCGAGGAGTTTCTGGATTTCGCTGTAGTTGCTCATGGTGCTAGGAAAGGGAGGGTCCGTCTTTACGAACGAACCCCCTCAAAAGGGCGAGTCCGGGGGCGGGCATCAAGCCAGAATTCATAATCCGCCATAAAAGCCTCAGGGCAGGCCCGGAGGTGCCTGAAAAAGGGCGTTCTCTGTCTAGATTTGCCAGTCGTCTCCGGAGGCCGAGGCGGGCGCCGGGAGGCCCGGGTGCGGGGCGGTCACGATGCGGAGGACCGCCTCGCCGCCGCCGGCTAGTTCACGGGCGCGCCGGACAGCTTTCGCTAGTGCCGCGGTCGGGTTGGTTTCTTCCCAAGGAATCACGTTGGCGGCCCCGACGGCGTCGACGAGCCCTGCGTTCAGGAAGATCCGCATCGTGTCGGGCTTCGCTTCGCAAAGGATGAGGTGGCGCCCGTCGGACTTGAGGGCGTCGGCGAGGTCGCGCAGGAGCAGGACCCCATTGGCGTCGAGGTGATGGGCCTCGCGGAACTTTAGCACCAAGACCTTGAGGTTCGGGTCGGCCGAAGCGCGGCGGAGGTGTTCGTGGAAAGCCTGGGTCGCGCCGAAATGCAGGCTCCCTTCGACGTGCAGGATCGAGATCCCGGTCGAAGCCTGGCCCTTCGGGCGTTCGCGCAGTTCGCCTGTCTCGGAGAAGTCGTATTCCACGACCTCCGGTTCGGACGTCTTGCGCAGGTAGAAGGCCACCGCCACCGCTGTTCCGAAGAAGATGGCGACGTCGAGCGGCGCGAGCAGCGCCGTGATGAACGTCGCGAGGAAGACTGTGCGGTCTTGCGCGCCGGACTTCAGGATGAGCTTGATCGCGGACAAATTCGCCAACTCGATTTCGGCGAGGATGACCAAGATGCCGAGCGTCGCGAGCGGGACGAGCGCGACCCAGTGGCTGACGAGGAAAGCCGCCGCGAGGATGAACAAGCCGGCGAAGAGGGACGCGAAGGCCGTGCGGGCCCCGCTGGCGACGTTCAAGGCCGAGCGGCTGATGGAGCCTGAGGCGGCCATGCCGCCGGTGAAGGCGCAGGCGAGGTTGGCCATCCCGAGACCGAAGACCTCTTGGTGGAGGTCGGAAGGCCTCCCCGTCTTCAGCGCCGAAGCGCGGGCGTTGGCCGTACCCTCGATGACTACGAGCACGGCGAGGGCCAGGGCCGGCGAGAACAACGTCGACAACGTGCGGGCCGAGAAGTCGGGCAGGTGGAGGCTCGCGCCAGCGCGGGCAGCTTCACCGACGAACTTCACCACTTGGCCATGCGAGCCTTGGTTCATCGCCACCGACTGGGCGAGGACGGCGCCGACCGTCGCGACGGTGATCGCGCCGAGGATGGCCTTGCCGACGCCGTAGGGCTTGCGCATGAGCCCATAGGTGATGCCGGTGACGATGGCCAGGCCGAGGTCTGGGTTGATCAACCCTTTGCCGAACTTGCAGGCCGACCAGAGCACTTCCGGGAGGCTTTCCGCCCCGTGTTCGCCGGGCAGGCCGATGGTCAGCGGCAGCTGCAGCGCGATGACGCGGAGGGCGGCGGCCGCGATGTAGGCGGAGATGACCGTGCGCGGGACGAAGTCGGCGAAGCCGCTCAAGCGGAGCCAGGAAGCCAGCAGCAGGAAGACACCCGCCATGAGCACCAACGTCGGCAGGGCGGAGGCGCGTTGGTCGGGCGAAATCGCCCCGAGCGTCGCGAAGGCGCCTAGGAGCAGGGCAGCGGACGCGTTGGTGGGGCCGGCGGACAGGTTGGCCGAGCCCGTGAACAGCGGGGCGATCAGGGCGGCGACCCCGCAGCCGATGAGTCCGCACCACACCGGCAGGCCGGCCTTCATCGCGAAGGCCATGGACATCGGGAAGGCCAGCAGCGCGACGTTCAGCCCGGCCAACAGGTCCGCCTTGAAGGTCGGGCCGTTCAGTTGCGGCACCACGGCGCGGATGGGCAGGAAGCGGGGACGGGGCAGGGCCGCGAGGGCGCGCCACGCTTGGACGAGCACCGTCAGGAAGTTTTGGAAGCCCCGAAGCACGGCCTTGTTGTTGCCAACCTCGCCTCGGCTTCAACCGATTTCGGCGGCCTTCACTCGAACGCCTCGGGGTCGAGCTGCTGTATTAGCGATTGTTGCAGGAGCCCAAAGCAGGAGTAGCAGGCGAGGGCATGGCGTTTCTCGGTCGGCAGGGACTCGTCGTCGAGCATCTCAGCCCCTTCCAGGGCTGCGTCCGGGATGTCGGCGAAGACCAGTTCGCGCAGGGCGATGCGGACGGCCGACAAGGCGCGCAGGAAGGCGAACGCTTGGCCATCGTTCTTGAGGACGATCACGGCGGGCTCTCCCTTGGCGTTGGCGAAGGCCGTGGCCAGCAGGCGGGCCTCTTCGGCGGCTTGGGAACTCAAGGTATCCGTCCAGAACGAAGCCACTTCGGCGTCGCCGTCCGGGATCTTCGCGCGGTTGACGGACACGCGGGCTGCGGCCGGCGCGATGAGGCGGAGCAGGTCGGTCAGCACATTGCGCGCTTCCGCCGTCATCGTGAGGCGGAGTTCAGCCATCTTTTTCGAGCAAGGCGTTGAGGTGCCACTGTTGGAGCTCCAGGGCGAGCATCTCCGCACGTTCGCGTTCACCGGTCCAGACCGTCGCGCGGCCCTCTTCGTGGACCTGCAGCATGTACTTCCGGGCCAACGGGCGAGGGATGCGGAGCACGTTCATGAAGACCATGACGACGTAGCCTGTGAGGTTGATCGGGTCGTTGAGCACGACCACGTTCCACTTGGCTGCCAGCGCGGGGACCGTCTCAGTCTTGATCTCCGGCTTGATCTTGGGTTTGCCCATGGGGAGTCAACTCTGGGTCAGTACTAAGGGACTGGAGCAGGCTCCGCAAGCCACCGATGAGCCTTTGGCAAGTTTCCGCGGCCGGCGGGAGGCCGGGGGTGCGTTCCAGCTGGGCCGCGACCCGTGACAGCTCGATGCAGCCCATCAAGGCCAGCATGCCTTTGACGCCATGGGCTTGGCGCATGACCGTCTCCGGGTCGCCTTGGGTCAGCGCCGTCTCGAGGTCGGCGACCATCTGGGGGCCGTGGCGCAGGAAGGAGCGGGCCGCACAGCGGAGGTCTTCGGCTTCTTCCTCGTCGAGTTGGCCGAGGGCGCTCTGGAACTCGTTGGTCGAGGCCGGGCTAGCCGATTCGCCGATCAAATGGTCGATCTTGGCGAGCAGGTCGGCGCCCCGCATGGGCTTGGCTAGGTAGCCGTCGAAGCCCGCCTGCTCGCAGCGGACCCGATCGCTCTCCTGGGTCATCGCGGTGAGCGCCAAGAGGAGGGTGCGGCGGCGGCCGGTCTGGAATTCCGCGGAGCGGATCCCTTCCGCGACCCCGATGCCGTCGACCAGCGGCATCTGGATGTCGAGCACCGCTAGGTCGAATTCCTTGATGCCCCAGAGCTCGAGGGCGGCGGCGCCGTCGACGGTCGCGCTGACCTCGTGGCCGGCGCGCTTGAGGCGGGACACGGTGACCTCGCGGTTCACTTCATTGTCCTCGGCGACGAGGATGCGCAGGTGGCGCCGCGGCGCGGACGGCTTGGGTGCGGGAAGGTGGGACTCTTCGCCAGGTTCGCTGTGTCCCAATTCCGACCACAGGGACGTCAAGGTGAGCGGCTTATGCAGCTGCTTGAAGCCGCGGAGCTCGAGGTCGGGCGAGGTCAGCAGGACCACGGACTCCCGCGGGATGGCCGGCAGCTTGGGGCTCACGTCATCCGGCAGGTCGAGCAAGGCACGCGTGAACGGCGTGCCGTTTACCGCAGCGGCCTGCCAAGCTGCTTCGGCTTCTTCGTGGGTGGCGACGTCCTTGCCTTGGCCTTCGCGGAAGCGGATGCACTGCAGCAGCCATTGGCGCATGGCGGCGCTGCCGCCGGCGATGAGGATGCGTTCGTCGCGCAGCGTGGGCAAGGGGCGGGCCCGTTCCGACGGGTCGGGGTCCAGCATGATGGCCGCGGTGAACCGGCTGCCCTGCTGGGGTTCGCTCTGGACCTTCACGTAGCCGTCCATCGCTTGCGTGAGGTGGCGGAC
>RFQN01000139.1 GCA_009924965.1 Verrucomicrobiota bacterium | reverse complement strand
AATCGCTTCCACGCCGAGCTGCTCGAGCCGACCGGCGACTTCGACGGCCACAATCGACTCATAATCCCAGCCTAGGCGCATCTTTGCGGTCAGCGGGACGTCGGGAATGGCGTCTTTGACGGCCTTCACGAGGTCATAGAGGAGCGCCGGGCACCGCAGCAGGCCAGAGCCAGCGTTCTGCTCGATGACCTTATGGGCCGGACACCCGAAATTGAGGTCCAGGAAGTCCGGGCGGACCCGGTCGCAGACTTGCCGGGCGGCCTGGGCCATCGAAGCCGGGGTGGCCCCGAAGATCTGCACCCCCATCGGACGCTGGGTCTCCGTGAAGTCGACCATCTCCCAGGCCTTGGCGTTGCCGCGGATCAAGGCCTCGGACTGGACGAACTCGCTGACCATGACGTCCGCGCCCTGCTCCTTGCAGAGCTGACGGAAGGCGACGTCGGTGTGCCGTGCCATCGGCGCGAGGTACAACGGAAAACGCCCCGGACCAAACCAAGGCAGACGCGGCGCAACCTTGCTCACGCGCGGCTCGCACGCGCCCGGAGCGCGTCCTTGAGTTTGCGCAGGTGCGCCAAGCGCTCGGCCAAACCCGCTTCCGCGCCGGCGGTGCCGGGCTGATAGAGCGAGAGCGGCTTGCTGAGGTAGTCCTGACCGCTGATGCCTTCCGGATAGTCGTGGCTGTATTGGTACGCACCGCCGTGGCCGAGGCCTTTGTTGACCGCGTTGTGCGCGTCCTTGAGGTGCAGTGGCACTTCCTGCCGCGGCTGCGTGCGGACGGCGGCCTTCGCGGCGGCGATCGCGGTGGTCGCGCTGTTGCTCTTCGGAGCCAAGGCGAGGAAGAGCGTGGCGTGCGCCAAGGCGTATTCGCACTCCGGCAGGCCGACCATCTCGCAGGCCTGAAACGCAGCCGTGGCGATGCCCAGGGCACGCGAATCCGCCAAGCCGATGTCTTCCGAGGCGCAAATGACGAGGCGACGCGCGATGAAGCGCGGTTCTTCCCCACCCTCCAGCATCAGGAAGAGCCAATAGAGGGCGGCATCGGGATCGCTCCCGCGGACGGATTTGATGAAAGCGGAAGCGGTATCGTAATGGTCATCGCCGCCATCGTCGTAGCGAATGCGACGCTCGCGGGCGAAGGCACCGACGGCATCCTCGGTGACCGTCCCCAAGGCCGGAGCGGATAGCACCAAGGTCTCGAGGCAGTTGAGCGCGCGGCGGAGGTCGCCCGAAGCCATTTCGGCGACTTGCCGCAACACAGCCGGACTGGCCTTGATGCCCAAGGACCCCAAGCCGCGCTCGGCATCGGCCAAGGCAGTGCCCAGGAACGAGGCGATCTCGTCGACGCCCAAAGGATCGAGGCGGAACAAGTGGCTGCGGCTCAGCAACGCCGGGACGACATAGAGCCCTGGGTTATGCGTCGTGCAGCCGATGAGGCGCACCACGCCGGCTTCGACGTCCGGCAGGAGCAGGTCCTGCTGCGCCTTGTTGAATCGATGGATCTCGTCGACGACGAGCACGGTCTTGCGCGAAGGAGAGCGGCGGGCCTCGGCCAAGACTTCACGCAGCTCGGGCGTACCCGAGAGGACGGCGTTCACGCGGACGACCGTGGAGGCCGTCTCCGCGGCGATGACTTCCGCCAAAGTGGTCTTCCCGCAACCAGGTGGACCGTAAAAGAGCAGCGACCCGAAGTTATCGGCCTTGATCAGGCGTGGGAGCAAGGCGTTCGGGCCCAGCAAGGCGGCATGGCCGACGACTTCCGTCAGGTTGCGCGGGCGCATCCGCGAAGCCAACGGACGACGGCGGGCCGGCACTTCCGGCGCAGGCTCCGCCTGTCCGAAGCCCGGCAAAGACGCGTCCGACCCCTGATGCGCAGCCGCCACGTGGCTTACTTCCCGGGAGCGTACTCCACGAGGTGGCAATACGGACGGCCACCCTTCTTCTCGTAATAGCGCTGATGGTATTCTTCAGCCTTCCAGAAGGTCTGCGCAGGCTCGATCTTAGTGGCGATGGGCTCGGCATAGACCTTGGCGGCGGTCAACGCGGCCTTCACTTCTTCAGCGACCTTCTTCTGCTCGGGCGAATGGTAGAAGATGACGGAGCGATACTGGTCGCCTTCATCCGGACCCTGGCGGTCGACCTGGGTCGGATTGTGCATGCGGAAGAAATACTCCACGAGCTGACGGTAGGTGACCTTGGCGGGGTCGAAGGTGACCTCGATGACCTCGGCATGACCGGTGTCATGCTGGCAGACCTGCCGGTAGGTCGGGTTCTCGGTCTTGCCGCCGCTGTACCCGCAGAAGGCTTCGCTCACGCCGGGGATCTTGCGGTATTGGTATTCGACGCCCCAGAAGCAGCCGGCGCCGAAGGTGGCTTTCTCGAGTTTGGGAGGAGTGGTCATGGGCTTAGAAGCAGGAGCGGGCGTTTCGGCCGCGGCCAGGCCGAGACAAGCCGTCAGCGCAAGGCAGAGACGGCCGAGGGACAGGAGAGGAGAGGTCATGGCGAGGAAACTGCCCCAACAGTTAAGGCTTTTCCTCGCCGAAGCAAGGGGGACCTCGTTCAGGAAACCACCTGCCGGAGCCCGGCCGCCAAGGCCTCAGGGCTCTGGGGCGCCGTGGTGAGGCCACGTTCAGGGGTCAGGTAGAAGGTATCCAACGCAAACCCTTGCTCCGTCGAGATGTTCGCGAAGGTGATCGCGTATCCCGCGCCACGGATGACCAGGCCCATGCGGAACAACAAGCCGAGGCGGTCGTTACACTGGATTTCGGCGACGGTCCGACCCAAGGCCTCGTCGTAATAAACGCTGACCTCGGCCGCCAGGGGGACGAAGGCCTTGCGACGCGGGGCCGTCAGGGTCGCGCGGACTTCTTCTTGGCCAACTTCGTCGATGAGGTCGTAGCCTCCGACCAAGGAACGGGCCAAGGCCTCGGCGAACTTCTGCTTGGCGCCGAGCTCCTTGCCGACCGGCAATACGACCTTGAAGAAGTCGATGGCGACGTCGTCCTCGCGGGAGAACGCGCGACACGAAACGATGTTGATGCCGGCCACGGCGAAGGCTCCGGCCATGCGGCTGAAGAGGCCGGCGCGGTCCCACGTGACGACGGTCACCGCTGACTGGCCAGAGCCGACGTCGTCACGCCATTCCACGATCGGCCGCAAAGAAAGTTCGGCGTCTTCCTGGGCGACCGTGGCGATGAGGCGATGGATCAGGTCGACGTGCACGGCTGCGTCCTCGGGCGAGACGTGCAGGAAATAGCCCGAAGGCATCAGCGTGAAGTGGGCGTCGATCTCGTCCACGGGCACCGAGCTGGCGAGGAGTTCGGCGGTCTGCTGGCGCAAGGCCACGGCGGCGACTTCGGCCTCCCCTTCGGCCTCGCCGGCCAGCTTGGCCAAAGTCCGGCGGTACAGCGTCCAATGCTGGCCGTCCTTGAAACTCGTCCACAGGTCGGGCGACGTGGCGCGGGCATCGCAACGGGTGTGCACATGCAGGCTGCGGAGGACCTGTTCATCGCCGACGATACCGGCGAAGCGCTCGATGTTGGCGGGGTCGTCCACGTCGTGGCGCTGCCAATAGATGCCCATGATCAGGTGATGACGGATGACCGCGGCGGCGACTTCGCGTTCACGGGCGTCGAAGCCCAAGCGCTCCAAGACGACCTCGGCGATGGGGACGCCGCGCTCGGCATGCCCTTCGATGCCGCCGGACTTGGCGATGTCGTGCAGGAAAAGGATGGCGTAAAGGAACGACGGGGCTTCCGACCCGAGCACGACCTCGCGGTAGCGGCGATCCACCTCGGTCTTGCCTTCGTAGATCTCATCGAGCTCCAACAAGCTGCGCAGCGTATGCACATCCGCCGTCCAACGGTGGTAGAATTCGAACTGGACCAGGCAATGCAAGCCGGCGAACTCGGGCACCAAGCGATAGAGAAGGTCGTGCTCGCGCAGGGCGTGCAAGGCGCCGTAGACGCGGCCGGCTTCCGTCAGCATCGCCCGCAAGGCGCTGCAGGATTCCTCCGAGAAGGCGACGTCGGCGGTGAGGAGGTGGGCGCGTTCGCGGACCAGCAAGGAGAGCGCGCGCTCCGGACGAGCCTCGTGGACCTGGCAAAGGCGGAACAGGCGCACGAGACGCCCCGGATCCTCTTCGAAGACGAGTCGATGTTGGGCCGAGACCGTCCCCCCGGGCACGAGGCGGAATCCGTCGACGAAGATCGGTTCGCCCCATCCGGCAGGTTCGGGTTCGCCCATGACGGCGCCTTCGACCATCTCGGCGCAGCGACGGACATGGTCCGCGGCGTCAAAGTAATCCCGCATGAGCGCGCCGATACGGGACTTGAGGTCACCGGGATAGCCCAAGGCTTCCGCGATCGTATCCTGACGCTCCAGCGACAGCTGTTCGGTCGGGCGCGTCACCTGGAAATGCAGTTCGCAACGTAGGCGCAGCAAGCAAGCCCGGGCTTGTTCAAATTTGGCGAGGTCGGAAGTCGGCAGGAAACCGGCGGCACCGAGGCCGCGCGGACCAGCCACCCCTCGGGCGATGCGCGCCAACCAGACGCAGCCTTGGACGTCGCGCAAGGCACCGACGCCGTTCTTGAGGTCGGGCTCTTGCAGGTAAGCGCTGCCGCCTGCCTTCTCGCGACGCTTCCGCTGCGATTCGACGATGGCCTTGGCCAAGGGC
>RFQN01000138.1 GCA_009924965.1 Verrucomicrobiota bacterium | reverse complement strand
TGGCCAGCGGGCGGGTGGGTTTCGCGCTGGGCGTGGGCGTCCAGAACCACGCGATCACTGCGACCGTGAAGACGAAGGCGATGCCAACGATGAAACCAGACCGGTTCATATGGGCCGACGCTCGTCGCGCCGGCGGCGGTTACATGATGATGACCGGGGCCGGGGCGGGCGCGGCAGGCTGTTCGCCGGCCGGCTTCGGAGCCGCGGGCACGATGGTCGCGCCGTCGACGACCACGGTCGGCTGGACCGGGGCGGCGGCGGGAGCGTCTAACTTAGCGAGTTCCTGCTTGGCGATGCCGAGGCCCTTGGCGCGGAGGGCGGTGAGCTGCTCCATGAGCGCCGGCTTTTCGCCGTCGGTCGCGGTGCGCCACTTCTCGGAGATTTCGCGAGAGCCCTGCATGACCTGTTGGAACTCGGGATTGCTGAAGGAGGCGCGGAAAAGGCGGCCCATCTTTTCGCGGTCGCCGCCGACGAGGTCCTCGAACTGCTTGCGGCCGTCTTCGCGGAAGCTACGGAAGCGCTGTTCGAGCTGTTCGCGCACGGCGCTGTCGACGGCTTGGTCGGCTTCGACGAGTTCGGGTTGGACGTTGGTGGACTTGTCGAGGTGCAGGCTCTTCACGGGGCGCCCAGCGGCGATGGGGCGGGTCGTCGTGGTCGTGACTTCGTCGGAGGACCTGGTCGTGTTGGCCGGGAGTTCAGGGGCGGGGGTGGCGTACTTCGCGATGAGCAAGCCGCCGGCGATGCCGAGGAACAGGGTCAGGAAGAGGAAACTTTTCTTATTCATGAACGGAAGGTTACTGGAATAAACTCCGCAGGGAAGGGGGAAGTTCCACGTTTTGGCGACCGGACGTCGCTGCGGGCGGGCTTCCCCCTCGACTTTTCGGTGTTTTTGGGAGCCAATGCGGTATGTCCAGTCCCGCCGCCCCCGTCGCGCTCCGCGTCATCGACTCCCATACGGGAGGCGAGCCGACCCGGGTCGTGATTGCAGGTGGTCCGGACCTCGGTTCCGGCCCGTTGGCGGAGCGTCTGCAGGTGTTCCGCCGCGACCACGATCGGTTCCGTTCGGCGGTGGTCAATGAGCCGCGCGGTTCCGATGTCGTCGTCGGCGCGATGCTGGTCCCGCCGCACGACCCTTCCTGCCGTTTCGGGGTGATCTTCTTCAACAACGTCGGCACGCTGTGGATGTGCGGCCATGGGACCATCGGGTTGGTCGTCACGTTGGCCCACCTCGGCCTGATCCAACCGGGTGAGGTGCGCATCGACACCGCGGTCGGGCCGGTCTCCGCCGTCCTGCATGCCGATGGCTCGGTGACCATCACGAACGTGCCGTCTTATCGCCATGCCAAGGCCGTCGCGGTCGAGGTGCCGGGCCTCGGGGTCGTCCGCGGCGACGTCGCGTGGGGCGGCAACTGGTTCTTCCTCATCGAGCAACATGGGCTCGAGGTCTCGTTGGCGAACATCGAGGCGCTCACCGATTATGCCTGGAAGGTGCGCCAAGCCTTGGGCCGCGCGGGCGTGACCGGCGCCGACGGCGGCGAGATCGACCACATCGAGCTCTTCGCGTCCACGCCGACGGCGGATAGCCGCAACTTCGTGCTCTGTCCCGGCAAGGCCTACGACCGTTCGCCTTGTGGCACGGGCACGAGCGCCAAACTCGCTTGCCTCGCGGCCGACGGCAAACTCGCGCCGGGCGCTTCGTGGCGCCAGGAGAGCGTCATTGGGAGCGCGTTCGTGGGTTCCTACGAGCGCCTCGCCGACGGCAAGATCCAACCGTCCATCACCGGCACGGCCTATGT
Organism: Verrucomicrobiota bacterium; assembly: GCA_009924965.1. Classification (GTDB taxonomy): domain Bacteria; phylum Verrucomicrobiota; class Verrucomicrobiia; order Opitutales; family UBA953; genus UBA953. The sequence continues at coordinate 2,899 of RFQN01000138.1, read as the reverse complement.
GCAGGCCGAGGCCGTCTACCATTTCCACCCGCAAGACCCCTTCGCGTGGGGCATCCGCTGAGCCGCATGTCCGCTCCGGTCGTCATCGTCGGTGGAGGGATCGTCGGGCTCAGCTCGGCCTACGAGTTACTGCGTCGTGGCCGTCAGGTCGTGCTGCTAGAGAAGGGCGCGCCCGACCATGATTCGTGCTCGCTCGGCAACGCCGGGATGATCGTCCCGAGCCACTTCGTGCCGCTGGCCGCGCCGGGCATGGTGATGCTCGGGCTGAAGTGGATGTTCGACGGTGAAAGCCCCTTCTGGGTCCGCCCGCGCCTTGACCTCGACCTCGCCCGCTGGGGCTGGAAGTTCTGGCGTTCTTCGAACCAGCGCCACGTCGACCGCTGCACGCCGGTGCTGCGCGACCTCAACCTGCGCAGCCGCGAGATTTTCCTGCGCCATCAGCGGGAACTCCCGGGCTCGTTCGCGCTCGAGGCCGTCGGGCTGCTCGCCTTGTGCCGCACGCAGCAGGCCTTGGACCACGAGGCCGTCTTTGCGGCGAAGTCCAACGCCGTCGGCGTGCCGACCGAAGTCCTTTCCGCCGATGAGGTCCGCCGTCGCGACCCCGGCATCGACTACGCCATCGCGGGCGCGGTGATGTTCACGAAGGACGCGCACCTCGACCCGCGCGCGCTCGTCCAGCTGCTGACGTCCGAGGTCCAGCGCCTCGGTGGCCGCATCGTCTGGAACGCCGAGGTCACGGGTTGGCGCAAGGAAGGCGCGCGCTTGCAGGCCGCCGTCACGACCGCCGGGGAGTTCGCCGGCGAGACGTTCGTCCTGGCCGCTGGCGCCTGGTCGCCGACCGCCGCCGAGGCTCTCGGCCTTCGCATCCCGATGCAGGCTGGCAAGGGCTACAGCATGCGCCTGCCCCGTCCGGTGCAGCGTCCGAAGTATTGCTCGCTCCTCATGGAGGCCCGCGTGGCCGTCACCCCGATGGGCGACGCCTTGACCGTCGGCGGCACCATGGAGATCACCGGGAACGACCTTTCCGTGAACCCCGCCCGCGTGCGCGGCATCCGCAAGGCCTTCGTCCAATATTACCCGGCCTTCAAGGAAGCCGACTTCACCGAGCTCCCCGTCTGGTCCGGCCTGCGGCCGTGCCCGCCGGACGGCATGCCTTACCTGGGCCGCACGCGCGCGGCGGAAAACCTCGTCGTCGCGACCGGCCACTCCATGATGGGCCTCAGCCTCGGACCCGTGACCGGGGAGATCGTCGCCCAGCTCGTCTGCGGCGAACCTACCTCGGTCGCCTTGAGCGAGGTCGACCCCGACCGCCACGCCTGAACTTTCACCACATATTATCCAACCCATGAAGAAGAAATCCCCCGCCCAACTCAAAGTCCGCGCCCAATGGGAAGGCGTGATCCCCGCGATCACGACCCCTTTCCGCAAGGACGGCGAACTCGACCATAAGGAGATCGCGCGCCACTGCCGTTGGATGGCCGAGTCGGGCAGCATCGGCATCGTGCCGTGCGGTTCCCTCGGCGAAGGCGCCACGCTGACCTTCGACGAGAAGGTGCGCCTCATCGCCACCTGCGTCGCGGCCGTCCCCGGCCTGCCGATCATCCCGGGCATCGCCTCGCTCTCGACCGACGAAGCCGTCGCGCTCGCCATCGCCGCCAAGCAGCTCGGCTGCGGCGGCCTCATGGTCCTCCCGCCCTACGTCTACAGCACCGATTGGCGCGAGATGAAGGCCCACGTCTCCGCCGTCATCGGCGCGACGGACCTGCCGTGCATGCTCTACAACAACCCGCCGGCCTATAAGACCGACTTCCTGCCGGAGCAGGTCGCCGAGCTCGCCGCCGAGCACAAGAACCTTGAGGCCATCAAGGAATCCTCGGGCGACGCCCGCCGTATCACCGCGCTGAAGAACCTCCTCGGCAACCGCCTCACGATCCTCGTCGGCATGGACGACTGCATCGTCGAAGGTGTCGCCGCGGGCGCCCGCGGCTGGATCGCCGGCCTCGTCAACGCCTTCCCGGAGGAATCCGTCGAGCTCTATGAAGCCGCCATGTTCGGCGACCAGGAGCGCGCCGATGAGCTTTACGCGTGGTTCTTGCCGCTGCTGCGCTTGGACACCGTCCCGAAGTTCGTGCAGCACATCAAGTGGATCCAAGCGGAAGTCCGCGGCGGCAACCCCGCCGTGCGCGCCCCGCGCCTCGCGTTGGCCGGCGCCGACCTGGCCTTGGCCTCTTCCGCGCTGAAGAAGGCCCTCAAGAACCGCCCGAAGATCCGCTAAGATGTCTGCCCTTACTGGTCTCTCTTACCTGGGCTTCTCCCGTGGTCGCGTCGGCGGCCGTACGTGGAAGGCTTTCGACTGTACGCTGTGGAACGACCTCCCCGAGGTCTTCCATTCCGCCACGGCGGAGGACGTCGCCACGGCGATGAAGCTCGCCGCGCAGGCGACGCCCGTCCTCGCCGCTTTGTCGGGCAAGGCCAAGGCCGCGTTCCTGCGCGACCTCGCCGCGCGCATCGAAGCCGCGACGCCGGCGTTGGCCGCGCGCGCCCAGCAGGAGACCTCGCTGCCCGAGGCCCGCTGCCTCGGTGAGATCGGCCGCACGATGGGCCAGCTCCGCCTCTTCGCGGACCTCGTGGAGAAGGGCGATTGGCTCGACGCACGCCTCGAGCTCGCCAACCCGGACCGCAAGCCCTTGCCGAAGCCCGACCATCGTTCGATGTGCCGTCCCATCGGCCCAGTCGCGGTGTTCTGCGCCAGCAATTTCCCGTTCGCCTATTCCGTCGCCGGGGGCGACACCGCCTCCGCGCTCGCCGCGGGCAATCCCGTCGTCGTGATGGCGCGCAAGGCCGGGTGCTTGGCCAGGAGTTGGCCGACGTCCTTACCATCGCCCATCAGCAGCGAGAA
>RFQN01000137.1 GCA_009924965.1 Verrucomicrobiota bacterium | reverse complement strand
GTAGGAGCAGTAGTCGTGCACCGCCAGCCCGCTGGTCGCGATCGGGCGGAGGCGAACCGCCCCGAGCGCGTTGAGCGCTGGGAGTTCGTAGAAGGTGCCGTGGGCCTGCAGGAGGTCGCGTTCCGTGCAGACCTCGCGGGCCTTGCGGAGGGCGCCGCGCGCGAGCAAGCGGTCTTGGGCGGCGTTGCGCGGGTCGCCCATGGGGAAGGCGCGGGGGAGGCGCCAGTGCTGACCGCCTTCGGTGAAGATGACGGACGCCGCATCGGCCGTGACGATGCCGGCGGGGATGGCGGTGTTCTTCGCGACGTAATCGGCAGCCTTGGCGTCGGTGAGCTTCACCAGCTTCATGTCCGCGGTGAGTTCATAGGCGGCGCCGACCTTCGTGTGGTCCGCGGTGAGTTCCGCCGGGAGGACGGACAGCGTGCGGAGGTTGCCGCCGCGCGTGAGCAGGAAGGCGCCGCGGCTCGTCGCGGCCTCGGCGGGGCTCAGGCCCGCGAACATCGGGTCGGCTTCCGTCCCGCGCGTGTCGGCGTTGGCGTATTGGAATTGGGCGGTGGCCTTCTGCTGGTCGCGCGAACTGGTGAGGCGGATCCAGGCCCCGCTGATTTGCTGCGGAGCCAAGTCGAGCCAGAGGCCCGGGGCGGTGGCGCTCAGCGTGAAGGCTTTCCAGATCGTCCAGTGGCCATCTCCATGCTGGTCGATTTCCACGGTGTAGTTCGTGTCGGCGGCACCGTCATGGCTGAGCCACAGCATGCGTTCGGTGAAGCCATCGAGCAGGAACGGGTCGGAAGGGACGCCGGCTTTGACCGGCTCGTTGACCCACACGCCGCCGCGGCCGAGCGCCGGCCCGAGCTTCGTCGTGGCGTCGAGCGGCGTGAACCAGAGGTTCGACTGCGATTGGCCCGGCCCGGCCAAGTTGCCTTTCGCCGGACGCTTGTTGAGAAATTCGGATTTAGCGGTGTCGTCGCAGCCGAAGACGAGGCGGTCCTGCCAGCGCGTGAAGTCGCCGATGACCTTGAGGTAGTTGGAGCGGGGCGCGATGCCGGCGGAATGCTTGGCCGAGAAGCCGGCCGGGAAGGTCCAGAAGGAGCCATGCATCGTCATGAGCCGTTGGCCGGGCTCACCGATGTCGCGGATGCGGGGCCATTCGGTGTTCCAGCCATGCGCGCCGTCGTAGGAGTGGCTCGACTTCGGTAGGCGGAAGGTCGTCCACTTGCCGCCTTCCAACACCATCAGGATGAGCGAGCGGTAATCCCAACCGATCGTCCAGATCGGGTCTTTCGCGGGGTCGGCGTTGCCCGTCAGCCCGCCGGGTCCGGTGACCTCGGTGAACTGGTTGCGGCGGATGACGGACCAGTTGCCCGTGCCGTTGAACGAGCCGAGGGCGCCGCTGACGATCGTCGGGTCGACCAAGGCCTTGGAGCTCAGTTCGCCGTTGTTCGCGATGACGACGAGGCCTTGGCCCGAGTAGAGGCCTTTGCCGTGATAACCGGGCAGGGTGGAGGTGATTTTCGCCGGGCTGACTTCCGCGGTCTGGCCAGGCGCCGGGACGTTCTTGATCTCCTTGATCAGGCCTTTCACCGCGAGCGTGTGGACATCGACTTCGTAGAGGCCGTCTTCCATCGTGGCGAAGTACACTTTGTTCACAGGGTCGGTCAAGTGGCGCGCATTGCCCGTATGCCGGCCGGGCATGAGCTTCGGCGGGATCACGCGCACCTTGCGGTCGGCGTCGATGAAGTACGGTCCGATGATGAGCTGGTTGGATTCCGAGTGGATCATCCGGTTCGCGGGCGTGCCGCCGACGCTTTCGGGGCGGACAATCTGCTGCAGGTCGGGCGTGATTTCGTAGAGCTTGTCGCTCGAGCCGTAGGGCTTGTGCGGGCCGTAGCTGATGACCCAGAGCCGGTCGGCCCAGGGCACCACCGCGCCGGTGCCGCACTCGCCTTCGTCGTTGAAGGTGGCGAGGGAAGGGTAGATGCCGCTCCATTGCGGCGGCGCTTCCGCGGCCAGTACGGCGAGCGGGAGTCCGAGGAGCGTGGCGAGGGTAGGCAGCAGGCGCATGACCGAACTTTTGTCCGCCGCCGAACCGAGGCAAGCCCTCCGTGTTTGCTTAACGAACGCAGAGGAGCAGCCAGGCCAAGACCAGGAGCGCGGGCACACCCAGCAGCCGTAGGGCGCTCTTCGTCTCTGCTTGGGCGAGGAAGCAAGCCACCAACAGTGCTGCGCAGGCCGGCCCGCTGGCGGCGGGATGCGGTTGGCCTTGCAGCACGAGGCCGGGGATTTGGGCGAAGGCCTGCGTGCACGCGCTCATCGCATCGAGCGTGGCGGCGGCCGCGCCGTTCAGCCAAGCCGCCAGCGGGAGCAAGGCCGGCCACGAGCAGCACAGCAGCGAAGCCATGCCGAGCACGAGCGGGATCTCCGAGAGCGGGACGAGGATCAGGTTGGCGAAGACGCCCGCCCAGCTCGTGCTTTGGAAGTAGGTCAACGTGAGCGGCGTGCCCGCGATGGTCGCGGCCAGCGAAACGCAGAGCCCGCTCAAGGTGGCGCGGCGCAGGCGCCAACCCCAACGGTTCAGCAGTGGTACCGCCTCGGTCGGCGTGAGGCGTTCGGCCAACGTGGGCGCGGCGAGCTGTTCGGCCGCGGGCAGGCCGACCAGGAAAATCGCGAGCACGGCGAGGTAGCTGAGCTGGAACCCCGGGTCGCTGCTGGCCTCGGGGCTCCAGAGCAGCGTCGCGGCGGCGGCGAGCGCGAGCGACTGCAGCGGCGGCGTTGCGCGTTCGCCGGCTTGGCCGGCCCAGAGGAATGCGGCCATGATCCAGGCACGCAACGAGGACGGGGAAGCTCCCGTGACCTGGACGTAGAACCAGAGCAGCGCGAGGATGGCGATGCCGGTCGGTTTCTCTGGCAGGTGGAGTCGGCGCGCGGCCCAGATGAGCGCCGCCGCCATGCCGGCGATGTGCAGCCCGCTGATGGCGAACAGGTGCAGCGTGCCGGTCGCGGCAAACGCGGCCTTGGCGTCTGCCGGCAACAAGGACGTGCGGCCGAGCATCGTCGCGGCGAGCAGGGCGCCGCCGTCGTCGTCCGTCCAGGGCAAGGTCCGCAACCATTGCTCGAGGTAGCGTTGCTTTTCCTGGCACCAGACCGCGAAGCGACCGGGCGGCTCGAGGACGCCGAGCGTCCGTCCGCCGCTCAGCTTGAGCGTGGCGCCTTGCGAGGCGATCCAGGCATCGTAGCCGGTGCTCGGGTGCGGCAAGACGGAGAGGTGGCCGGCGATTTTGAGTTCCGCCCCGCGCGCCGGCACCTCGCCTTTGACCGCAAGCGCCAGCCGGCGGCGAAAGAGCGGCCCTTTGTCGGTGACGATGCCGAGGCCGGTCCAGCCTTCGCCGGTGCGACGTGGGGCAGAAGTTTCCACGCGAACGGACAGCTCATCGTAGGCGCGCACGGAACTGAGCGGCACCTGCGGGGGCAGCTTGGCCTGGTGCCAAGCACCACCCCAACAGATCCCGGCGCAGATCAGCAGATACCGACAGACGTGCTCGTGTTGGGCGAAGAGCCAGAGCCCGAGCGTGCTGACACCGCCGAACCAGAGCAGCGGGAGGATGTCTGGGCGGGCGTAGGCGTCCCACGCGCATCCGACCAACAAAGGGAGCGCCAGCCAGAGCGCGGGGGCGTGCCCGAAGCGGGCGGGCTTCAGCGGGTCGGTTTGATCCAGGGGGTCGGTCCTTGCCATGGGCGCAGGCCGGACCCATCGACAGGCAAAGAGGCGACCTCAGCCCGAAGCCAATCCCAGGTCGGGTCTTTGGCGAGGGCAGGGGTTTGAAGCAGATACCTCAGGGGGAAAACGACAAACCCGCGGGCAGACCACCGCGGGTGGGGGAGAGACAGCTCAGGCAAGTCTACGGTACCTCCTTCATAGAAGAGCAGGTCGATGTCTAGGGTGCGGGGCCCATCCTTCACTGTCCTTACTCGCCCCATTTTCGCTTCAATTGCCATACATGCTGCCAGTAATGGAGCGGGCTTTAATTCAGAAGTAATTGATAAACAAAGGTTTAAAAAATTACCCTGTGCCAAGTAGCCGACTGGGTCGGAGTCAAAGGCCTCAGAAATGGCCCTGACCTCGGTTTGGGGTAGTCCGTTCAGAGCCTGTATCCCTTGCTCTATATAATGGCACCGATCCCCCAGGTTGCTACCCAGCCCAAGGAGGTACTGGCGCCTACCCGCGTTCACACCCGTTCCCGGCGAATTTTAACCGAAATAGCCTCAAAATCCGCGGCCACCGGGGCGAAAGGCTTGGTCACCTCGACGGTCACAGCTTTGACGACTGGGAAGGTCCCGAGGATGCGGGCGGCGATTTGCTGCGCGAGGGTCTCGATCAGGTAGACAGGCTTGCCGGTGAGCTGGCCCTCTACCGTCCGGATGACCTCGGCGTAATCGACCGTGAGCTTCAGGTCGTCCGCGGCGGCCGCCGGGCGGGTATCGACTTCGAGGTCGACGGAAACCGTGAAACGCTGGCCCAGACGCTTCTCCTCGGGGAGGGCGCCATGGTGGCCGAACGACCGAATACCGCTGATCCTGATGATGTCCACGGCTCGATGAATGCCGTCTCCGCCCGCCCCTGCAAGCGCCTTCCCGCAAATGTGTGCAGTCCCCTCTTGACCACCCTTCCAAGGGTCGCTGACAGTCCGCGGAACACTATGCCTAAGAGGACCGATATCCGTACCATCCTCATCATCGGC